>NZ_JAQUAL010000017.1:0-35014 GCF_028687295.1 Simplicispira sp. | reverse complement strand
GGTGGCGCGCTGGCTCATGGCCTGGGGCGACGCCTTCATGACCGGCATGCTGGCCGCCATCTTTGTCGCCTTCAAGCCCCAATGGCTGGCCACCTGGTCAGACCAGCTGTACTTGCGCAAGCCCCCCACCTGACGCCACTACCGGCGCACAATTTATAGCCAAATCGGACTCCAGCGCCCGCACAGTATGCGCTGGCAGCTATCAAAAACTGAGTAAAAAAACCACCATGCAAACCACTGAATTCGCCCCCGGCCTTGTCGTGCAAAACCTTGCCAGCCCCTTGCGCTTGTCTGACTTCAAGCTCATCGCCTTTGACATGGACTCGACGCTGATCAACATCGAGTGCATTGACGAGATTGCCGACGCCGCCGGGCGCAAGGCCGAGGTGGCCGCCATCACCGAGGCGGCCATGCGCGGCGAGATCACCGATTTCAAAGACAGCCTGCGTCGGCGCCTGGCGCTGCTCAAGGGTGTGCCCGCCAGCCACCTGGAGGCCGTATTTACCGAGCGCCTGCGCTTTAACCCCGGCGCGCCAGAGCTGATGGCTGCGGCGCGCGCAGCGGGCCTGAAAACCTTGCTGGTGTCGGGCGGCTTTACGTTTTTTGCCGACCGCGTCAAGGCCGGTCTGGGCATGGACTTTGCCCGCGCCAACCAGCTGGAGGTGCAGGATGGCCACCTCACCGGCCGCCTGATCGCACAGTGCTGGGGCGATATCTGCGACGGTGCAGAAAAGCGCCGCACGCTGCTCGAAGTGGCCAGCCTGATGGGCATTGCACCGCAGCAAACCATTGCCGTGGGCGATGGCGCCAACGACCTGCCCATGATGGGTGCGGCGGGCCTGTCGGTGGCCTACCACGCCAAGCCAGCGGTGCGCGCACAGGCGCAGGTGGCTATCAACCAAGGCGGGCTCGACCGGCTGCTGGAAGTGCTGGGTTGAGCCAGCACCACCCGGCCCCGGCCAGCGCCCCGCCCCCGGGCTGGCCCCGGCGCCTGGCCCGGCGCCTGCGCGCGCAGTGGCCCACCGGGCTGGCACTGCTGGCCGTGGTGCTGGGCGCGCACCTGTGGCACACGCGCCACCTGCCCAGCGGCGTGCTGCCCGACGCCACGGTGCAGCTGGCCAGCGGTGAGGTGCTGCGCCTGAGCCAGTGGCGCGCCCTGCACCCCGGCCAGCCCGTGGCGCTGCACGTGTGGGCCGACTGGTGCCCCATCTGCCGCACCGAAGAGCACAGCATCACGCGCCTGCAACGCGACTGGCCGGTGCTCACGGTGGCCATGCAATCGGGCAACGCGCCCCAGGTGCGCCAGGTGCTGGCCCGGCGCGCTCTGCCCTGGCAGACGGCGGTGGATGCCGATGGCGCACTGGCGCGCAGCCTGGGCATCCAATCGGTGCCCGCGCTGCTGGTGCTTGATGCCAACGGCCAGCTGCGCGCCGCCTCGGTTGGCTACACCAGCGAGATCGGTATGCGCCTGCGCCTGCGCTGGGCACAGGCCATGGCAGCCTGGCCGTAGCCACCACACACGGGCCAGCACGCCAAGCGCGCGGCTGCCCGTTCAGGCATCGCCCTGCGGGGGCGGCTGGCGTGGTGTGCGCAACGGGTGCAGGGAAATCAGGGCCGCCACGGGCGAACCCGTCGGCGGCCACAGCGGCTGGGGCGTGTCCAGGTCGGCCAGCGTCACGCCGTCAAGCACCGCCAAAAACGCCCGCATGGCCTGCGCCAGCACACCGTGCAAATGGCAGTGGCTGCCCAGGCAACATTGGTTGGTGCGGGGGTCAAAGCATTCGACCAGGTGGAAGTCGGTTTCGGTGCTGCGCACGACCGCACCCACGTTGATCTCGTGCGCGGGCTTCATCAGCCGCACGCCGCCGCCGCGCCCCCTGGTGGTCTCCAGCAGGCCCTGGGCCGCCAGCTCTTGCACGATTTTGGTCAGATGGCTGCGCGAGATGCCGTGGCTTTGCGCCACCTCGTTGATGGTGACTGGCTGCTCGCGGCCCTGGTAGGCGGCGCAGTACATCAACACGCGCAGGGTGTAGTCAGTCCATTGGGTCAGCCGCATGGGTGATTCCAGACATCAGGAATAAAGTGCATTGCCTGCAAATTTTAGGTGTCTAAAATATTCACGATAGATGCATCTTTAGAAAGCCATCCTCCATGAACGCCCCCACCACCGACAGCATCACCGCGCTGGTACACGGCTTTTATGCCGACGTGCGCGCCGACCCTTTGCTGGGCCCCGTGTTTGAAGACGCCCTGCGCGACCACTGGGAGTCGCACCTGGCGCGCATGGTGGACTTCTGGAGCACGGTGGTGCTGGGCAGCAAAAGCTTCAGCGGCAACGTGTTTGCCAAGCACATGGCGCTGCAAGGCGTGACGCCAGCGCACTTTGCCGCCTGGGTACGGCTGTGGGGCCAGCACACCGAGCGGCTGTTTGCCCCCGAAGTGGCCCGCGAGCTACAGCTGGTAGCACACGGTATCGCCCGCAACCTGTTCCGGGGCTACTTTGGCACGCTGCCCGCGTTCGACAGCACCGAAAAAGAGGCCCACAGCGGGCACTGAAAACTCCTGTTTTGATAGCTGCAAGCGCTTTACTGTAGAGGCTTGCAGCCATTTTTTATCCATACCCAGGGCCATGGCAGGCACGGCCAATACACAGGCCATCCCCTCTTGATACAGCTTGTGACTTGCTGCTTAATGAAGAGCACTTTCACACAAGGAGGCATCCCATGAACTTCACACGACGCCAATGGATGGGGGCAGGCGCAGCAGGCATGCTGGGCACCGTCGCTACCGGGATGAAGCTCAACCCCCTGGCACAGGCCATGGCGGCCACGGAGATGGATGCCAACGCGCAGTTGGCAGCACTGAAATCCTTTACCGGCAAGGTGCCGCACGCCACCCACTACGGCCCACTGGTGGCCACGGTGGAGCAAGGCCGCATCGTCCACATTGAGGCGCAGGCCAGCGACAAAATGCCCACCGCCATGCTGACCGAGGGGGTACTTGATCGCACTTACGACAAAACCCGCGTGGTTGGCCCCATGGTGCGCAAGTCGTACCTGGAGTGGGAGCAAAACGGTCGCAAAGGCAGCAACAAGCCCGAGCTGCGCGGCAAAGACGAGTGGGTGCAGGTGGGCTGGGACACGGCCTTGGGCCTGACCGCCAAGGCCATCCTCGACACCATTGAAAAATACGGCAACGAAGGGTGCTTTTCCAGCTCGTATGGCGGCTGGTCGCACGCCGGCATCTTCCGGCCCAACGTGTTGCAGGGGCGCTTTTTCAACCTGCTGGGCGGCTCGTCCATGACCACAGGCGACTATTCCGCCGGAGCCGGTCAGGTCATCATGCCCATGGTGATTGGCGACATGGAGGTGTATTCGGCCCAGACCGCCTGGGAGCAGCTGCGCGACCACACCGAGCTGGTGGTGTTTGTGGGCTGCGACCCCGACAAAAACAACCGCATCGAATACACCGTGCCCGACCACGAGATGTACAGCGGCTGGGAAGCCATCAAAAAAGCAGGCTGCCGATTCATCTCCATCAACCCGCAGGTGACCACCACCGACGAGAAGATGGGCTCGGAGTGGGTGCGCATCGTCCCCAACACCGACACCGCCCTGTTCATGGCCATGGGCTACCACCTGCTCAGCCAGAACAAGCACAACCAGGCTTTCATCGACAAATACACGGTGGGCTTTGACAAATACCGCGCCCACCTCGAAGGCAAAGACGGCACGCCACCCAAAACACCCGCCTGGGCCGCCAAGATCACCGGCATTCCAGCCGCCAAAATCCGCTCGCTGGCCGAGCTGATGGCATCCAAGCGCACGCAGCTGTGCGGCTCCTGGGCCATACAGCGCGCCCACCACGGCGAGATGCCCTACTGGGCCATCGTCAACTTTGCCTGCATTCTGGGCAACATCGGCCTGCCCGGCCAGGGCGTGGGCTTTAGCTGGCACTACGGCGGCGGCGGCATGCCGCAATCGGGCGGCACCGCGCCCACGGGCCTGTCGCAAGGGCGCAACCCGGTGAAAAAGATTTGCCCGGCCTCGCGCATCAGCGAAATGCTGCTCAACCCCGGCCAGGAGTTCACCTACAACGGCAGCAAATACACCTACCCCCAGGCCAAGCTGATTTACAACGCGGGCAACAACGCCTTCTCGCACCAGCAAGACCTGAACGAGCTGGCGCGCGCCATCCACAGCGTGGACACCATCATCTGCCAGGAGCCCTGGTGGAACGGCTCAGCGCGCTGGGCCGACATCGTGCTGGCGGCCACCACCACCGTGGAGCGCAACGACATCACCTCGGCGGGCACCTACAGCATCGACAAGGTCTATGCGATGAAGCAAATCATCGCGCCGCAGTTTGATGCGCTGGACGATTTTGAAATCTTCCGCCGCCTGGCGTCGCTGTGCGGCGTCGAGTACGCCTTCACCGAAGGCAAAACGCAGATGGACTACGTCAAGGCCGCCTACGAGGCCAGCAGCGCGGCCCCGCACATGCCTTTTGACCAATTCTGGGCCGAAGGCATGGCACGCATCCCGGTGCCACCAGAGGCCCACAAGTGGGTGCGCCACGGCGACTTCCGCGCCGACCCGGCCAAGCACCCGCTGCACACCACCAGCGGCAAGATCGAGATGTACTCCTCCACCATCGCCAAGATGAACATCCCCGACATGCCGCCCATGCCCACCTGGCAAGAGCCAGGCGAGTACCTGGGCAACGCGCGCAAGGGCCAGGTGCATGTGGTCAGCCCGCACCCCTACTGGCGCCTGCACTCGCAGATGAACAACTCCGAGCGGCTGCGCAAGCGCTACACCATCCAGACGCGCGAACCGCTGACCATCAGCGTAGAAGACGCCAAGCAGCACAACATCCGCAACGGCGACCTGGTGGAGCTCTACAACGAGCGCGGTGCAGTGGTGGTGGGCGCGCGCGTGTCCGACAAAATCATGCCCGGCGTGGTCAGCCTGTACGAGGGCGCCTGGCCGCAACTCGACAGCAAAGGCCGCTGCAACAACGGCTTGGTCAACTTCCTCACCTCCAGCCGGCGCGCCAGCGGCCTGACGCAGGCCACCACGGCCAACACCTGCATTGCCTCCCTGCGCAAATGCACCGATGCCGATCCGGGTGGCACCAAAGCCTTCGATCCGCCCAAGATCGTCAAGAGCAACATCCAGTTTGACGAGAAGTTTTTTGGCGTGGAGCGGGCCGCCGCGCTGCGCGAAAAAGCCACCGCATCAATGTCGCCCGCTGAAAAAATCTTCTACCAGCGCTGCACCGTCTGCCACGGCCCGCGCGACCCCGGCCACTTCACCGAAAAGCAGTGGCAAGGCATCACGCCCAGCATGTTCCAGCGCGCGGGTCTGAACGCTGACGAGCAAAAAATCGTGCTCGATTTCCTGCTGCAAAACGCCAAGCACTGAGCACCGCGCCGCCAAGCACTGCAAACGGGCTTCAGCCCGGCGTGGTGCCGCCATCGGCGTCTTTGGCATCCTGAGGCAGATCGTCAGCCGCATCTGCGCTGTCTGGATGCACCATTTCGCCAGCGGCACTGCCGCCCAGCGCACCCGCCACAGAGCCAAGCGTGCCGCCCACCAGCACGCCCAGCGGCCCGGCAACCACAGCACCCACAACGGCGCCCGCTGCCATGCCAGCCACAGCGCCGCCGCCCATCAGGGCGGATTTTGATTCCCGCTCGGCTTCGCCCGGTTCAAGGGCAAATTGCGCAGCATCGGCCGGGTCCTGCGACGGAACCCCGTGGCCCACAACGGCCTGCTCGACAAGGTCGGGGTCTACCAGTTTGGCTTCTTTCGGTTCGGGGGGAGATGAGTTCATGTGCGCTCCTTGGGGAGTTAACGTGCAGACGGGCGGGACGCTCGCTGCAACCCTGTTGTAACCCCCGCACCCCGGCGCCGGTGTGGGCCCAAAGACCGTGGCACCGTCAGACAACACCCGGTGGCACCAGCACACAAACGCTTCTGATTTAATAGCTTATAGCGCGCAGTGGTATTGGGCCGGAAGCCAAAAACACCTCCTAAAATCACCGCGCCGGGCACCCCATTACCCCGCGCAGCGCTTGGAAAACGGACGCCTGCCCCCATGTGTGTCCCATTCCCGCCGCTGCGGGTTTTGCGCTATTGCAACGCTGGGCGGCTGCACAGTTCCCTCTCCTGATCCCTCTTGACCTAGGAAAACCTTGTGAACATTTCTTTTCGCACCACCGCTGGCGTGATTGCCCTGACCATTGCCTCGCTGGCCGTGCCCTCGCTGGCGCACGCCAAGCGCTTTGGCAAATCGGTGGCGCCCGCACGCATCGGCAAAGCCCCGGCAGCGCCTGCCACCCCCATGGCCCCCACCGCCAACCGGGCAGCCCCTGCTACGCCCGCAACACCAGCCACACCCGCAGCACCAGTCGCCGCCACCCCTGCGGCTGCGCCAGCACCCGCCGCAACCGCCGCCCCCGGTGGTTCGGGAATGATGGGCACCTTGGGCGCAGCCGCCGTGGGTGCTGTGGCCGGTTCACTGGCTGGCAACGCCCTGGCCGGCGCCATGGCCCCCGACAAAGAAGCCAAAGCCAAAGAGGAAGAAGCCAAAGCCCTGGCCGCTGAAAAAGAAGCCCAGGAACTGCAAAAAAAGGCCGATGAAGCCAAGCAAAAAGCCGAAGCCGCCCGCGCCGCTGCCGCTGTGGCCAAGTAAGCCGCAGGCCTGCACCTTGCCCCACCCTGTTACTGCCCCACCCTACCCATGCTGAAAAAAACCCTCTCCGCCCTGGCCATCGCCACCCTCGCCCTCAGCGCCCATGCTGCCGATGTGCTCAAAGTGGCCGCCACTGCCGTGCCCCACGCTGAACTGCTCAACTTCGTCAAACCCCAGCTCAAAGCCCAGGGCGTGGACTTGCAAGTGCGCGAGTTCAGCGACTACGTGCAGCCCAACGCCGCCGTCGAAGACAAGCAGCTCGATGCCAACTTCTTTCAGCACCAGCCCTACCTGGACAGCTACAACAAAGACCGCAAAAGCAGCCTGGTGATGGTGCCCGGCGGCAAGATCCACGTCGAACCCTTTGGCGCCTACAGCCAGAAGATCAAGAACGTAAAAGACCTGAAAGATGGCGCCACCGTGGCCATCCCCAACGACCCCTCCAACGGGGGCCGCGCCCTGCTGCTGCTGGCCAGCCAGGGGCTGATCGAACTCAAAGACCCCAAGAGCCTCACCCCCACGCCGCTGGACGTGGTGAAAAACCCGAAAAAGCTCAAGTTCAAAGAGCTGGAAGCGCCCTTGCTGCCGCGCGCCCTGGCCGATGTGGACATGGCCTTGATCAACACCAACTACGCCATCGAAGCCAAGCTCAACCCCACCAAGGATGCGCTGTTCATTGAAGGCGCCGATTCGCCCTACACCAACATCGTGGCCGCCCGCGCCGACCGCGCCAACGACCCGGTGATCCAGAAGCTGATCAAGGCGCTGCACACGCCCGAGGTGAAGAAGTTCATCCAGGACAAATACAAAGGCGCCGTGGTTCCCGCATTCTGAGCAGGCACACCGCCCCACGCACAAAGCGCTGCCTTGGCAGCGCTTTTTTGTTGGCCCGCCCCAGGCGCATGCGAACCCACAGGAAACTACAAGGGGCGAAACCCGAAGGGCCGCGTCTGCCCCGGCGCCGCAGCAAACGCGCTGGCCGCACTGGCTGGCGCGCGCGCACCACGGCGCTCATGGGTGTGGCCGTGCAGGCCGGATTTGCGGTCGTAGTCCAGGCGCGCGACCGGGTCTGACAAGATGGCATAGGCCCGGTTGATCTGGGCCAGACGGTCATTGGCATGTTCGGTGCCCTGGTGTTTGTCCGGGTGGCAATGCTGCACCAGACAGCGGTAAGCGGCCTTGATGACCTGCGCACGGGCGCGCGGGCTGACCTCCAACACCTCATACAGTGTGTGCTCAACGTGCATGGCATGGCCCCGGTTACTGACGGACAAGGCCCAGTATCCAGCCATTGCCCCTGGCGCATCAACTGCCAGAGCGTCTCAAAACGTATTCAGGGCTCTTGCGCGCGCGGGGGCAATCCGGCGCCAGCGCGCAAAGGCTGCAACAAATCTGACAGGGCGTTGTGGTCAATCTCGTACATCAGCGCCAGCAGGCGCCCGATGTCGCCGTGCGGAAAGCCTTGGCGGGCAAACCAGTGCAGGTAGCTGCCCGGCAGGTCGGCAATCAGGCGGCCCTGGTATTTGCCGTAGGGCATGCGCACCGTAATCAGGCGCTGGAGCTGGGCAGCGTCCATCAGCCGCCTGCGCGTTTAACGGTGTGGCCGGATTTTTTCAGGGCCTCGATCACGCGCTCTACGTGGTCGCCCTGCACTTCGATGGTGCCGTCCTTGACGGTGCCGCCGCTGCCGCAGGCCGCCTTGAGCTGCTTGCCCACCTGGGCCAGCGCTTCACCCCCCAACAGCAAGCCCGTGACCACCGTCACGGCCTTGCCACCGCGCCCCTTGGTCTGGCGCGAGACACGCACGATGCCATCGCCCACGGGCGCGGCAGCGGCCTTGCACACGCACTGCGCCTGCGGCTGGCGGCAGTCGGGGCACATGCGACCGTGGTCGGTGGAATAGACCAGGCCGCCCAGACTGGACAGCCCCTTCATTTGCGCCGCCCCGAGTCGGGGGCAAAAAACAGCGTCAGGCCCACGCCAATCAGCACCAGCGGCCACCAGACCCTGACCAGCTCCCACAGGCTGATGTCGATGAGCCCGAGGTTGTTCAGCAAAAAGAACAGCCCCACCAGTACCAGCACGATGGCTGCAACGTTGCCTCTCATGAAAACTCCTCCGGTTGTGTGTATGGGCAGGCCGCCTCAGCGCTGGGCGGGCGGCACAGGCAGCGCAGGCGGTGTGCGCAGCATGTGGAAATTGAGCAGGCGGGTGGCCATCACGGTTTCGACAAAAAACAGCACCAGCGCCAGCAAAAACGACACCACGCCCGTCAGAAAGCTGCCCAGCGCCCAGGTGTGGCCGCGCAAATTGGTGGTTTCGCCCAGAAACAGCAGCACGATGGTCAGCCCGATCAGAAAACCGCACAGCGTCAACAGGCCGATGCAGCCATTGGCCATGCGCCCCCGGGTGCGCAGGTAGCCCAGCTCCAGCACGGCGTGCTCCAGCGATTCGGGGTCGTCCTGGTGGCGCACGCGCTCTTCCACCACCCGGGCGCGGTCAATGATGCGCGCCAGCCGCCCGGCCACCGCGCCGATCATGCCGGCCACCGCCGTGAGCAAAAACACCGGCGCCACAGACAACTGGATGCTGTGGGTGATGCTGGAGGAGTCGATGGACAAAGGCATACGGGACGGGGTATCGCGCTGGATGGGGCACTTGGCACAGGCCGGGGTGTGGATTATCGGGGCAGCGTGCCCACGGCGGTGGCGCACAATCGCCCGCTGACATTTTTCTGCCACACCATGCCTTTTGCCTCCCTTGGTCTTTCTCCGGCCCTGTGCCGCGCCGCCAGCGAACTGGGCTTTACCACGCCCACCCCCGTGCAAACGCAGGCCATTGCGGCCATTGTGCGCGGCGCCGATGTCTGGGCCAGCGCCCAGACCGGCTCGGGCAAAACCGCCGCTTTTGCCCTGCCCGCACTGCAACAGCACCAAACGCTGATGCTGGCGCCGCGCACCGGCGGCGCGCGCCGCGCCCACACCCTGATCGTGGTGCCCACGCGCGAGCTGGCCGCCCAGGTGGGCGAGGTGCTGCGCAGCCTGGGCCAGCACCTGGCGCAGCCGCCCAAAGTGGCGGTGGTGTTTGGCGGTGTCTCTATCAACCCGCAAATGCTGGCCCTGCGCGGCGGCGCCGATATGGTGGTGGCCACGCCCGGGCGGCTGCTGGACTTGGTGGCGCACAACGCCCTCAAACTCTCTGCCGTGCAACTGCTGGTGCTGGACGAGGCCGACCGCCTGCTCGACCTGGGCTTTGCCGACGAACTGAACCGTGTGCTGGCGCTGCTGCCCGCGCAGCGGCAAAACCTGTTCTTCTCGGCCACGTTCCCGGAGAGCGTGCAGGCGCTGGCGCAAAGCCTGCTGCACGAACCCATGCGCATTGAGGTGGCGCCCAGCGAGGGCGCCGAAGAAGGCAGCGGCGCCACCATCTTGCAGCGCGCCATTGCCGTGGACGACAAACGCCGCACGCAGCTGCTGCTGAAACTCATCAAAGACGAGGGCTGGGACCGCGTGCTGGTGTTCGTTGCCACCAAATACGCCGCTGAACATGTCGCAGAAAAGCTCTACCGTGCCAAGGTGTTTGCCACGCCCTTCCACGGCGATTTGAGCCAGGGCGCACGCACGCAGGTGCTCGACGAGTTCAAGGCCGAGCGCTGGCAGGTGGTGGTCACTACCGACCTGGCCGCGCGCGGCATCGACATTGCGCAGCTGCCCGTGGTGGTCAACTACGACCTGCCGCGCTCAGCGGTGGACTACGTTCACCGCATTGGCCGCACGGGCCGCGCGGGCGAAAGCGGCCTGGCCGTGACCTTGGTCACGCCCGCCAGCCAGGCGCACTGGCACCTGATAGAAAAGCGCCAGCACCTGAGCCTGCCGCTGGAGCACATCGCCGGTTTTGAGCCGCTGGAGGTGACACCGCCCGCGCAGCCGGGCAGCAGCAACGGCGGCGTGAAAGGGCTGCGCCCCAGCAAAAAAGACAAGCTGCGGGCCGCGCAGGCCGCAGCAGCGGCAGCGGCCAACACCGCTGCCGACGGCGGGCCTCAATCGCCCACGTAAGGCGCGGCGGTGGGAGGCTCGATCACCTCGCCGTCTTTGGGTGGCGGCGTTTTGCGCTGGCCGGGGCAGGCCAGAATTTGCACATAAAACTGCGCCGCGCCCGCCTTGGCCAGGGCATCGACCTGGGCGATCAGCTCACCCACGCGCACCGGCACGGCCTCTTCTTTGGTCAGGCCCAGCAGGCAGTCAAAGTCCCAGTAATCGGCACCCTCGGGCAGGGCGCGGCTGCGCTCGCGCTTGAGGTATTTGCGGATGTCGTGTTTGGTGGCATCAAGCAGGCGGTCGGGGTGCTTGCCTTCGATGTGGAGCGGGAATGTTTTGCGCATGAAAGTCCTTCAGTGGCGGTAAAAAAATCGCCCTGGATGGACGTGCTATGGGGGCGTGGATGATACGGCGTTATCCTGGCGCAGGACTTTTGCATGCACACCACCCACCCCACCCCCAGCAAAGAGCAGATTGCGCTGCTTGAACCCTTTGAACGCCTTGGCCTGGAGCACATCACCCTGGTCAGCACCCCCCAGCAGGCCGAACACGCCTGCACCGCGCTGGCCGCAGCGCCGGTGTGGGGGTTTGATACCGAATCCAAACCCACCTTTGCCAAAAACGAAGCCTCCGAAGGCCCGCACATCGTGCAACTGGCCACGCCCGAGCGCGCCTGGGTGTTCCAGCTGCACGACCGCGATTGCCGCGCGCTGGTCGCTGACCTGCTGGCACGCGCCGGCGTGACCAAGGCCGGTTTTGGCCTGGGCGATGACCGCAAACGCATCAGCGCGAAGCTGGGCGTGGAACCCGCTGGCGTGCTGGAGCTGAACGCCGTGTTCCGCCAGCGCGGCTACCGCAAGGACATGGGCGTGAAGGGCGCGGTGGCCGTGCTGTTCAACCGGCGCTTTCTCAAATCCAAAAAAGCCGCCACCTCCAACTGGGCCAACCCGCAGCTGACCGAATCGCAGCTGCTCTACGCCGCCAACGACGCCTGGGCGGCGGTGCGCGTGTTCCAGGCGCTGGGGCTGTAACAGCCTGCCGCCGCCGGGCACGGGCATGGCCTTCCAGCGGGGAAGACGCCACACCGAAAAATCAAGCCCAATCGGCCTCCAGCCCTTGTGCAGTTGGCGCCACAAGCTATTGATTAGATAGCAAACAGGGTCAACAGCGGCCTACAGCGCCTGCGCCAGCCGCGCCACGCCTTCGCGGATTTTGGCCACGTCGGCGGTGGCAAACGACAGGCGCAGCGTGGCCGGGTCGGGGTTTTGCGCAAAGAACGGCGTGCCGGGCACAAAGGCCACGCCTTTTTCAATCGCGGCCTTGGCCAGCGCGGTGGCGTCCTGCTGCTTGCCACCGGCGCCCGTCAGGCGCAGCCAGACAAACAGGCCGCCCTGGGGCTGCACAAACTCCACGGCGTCGCCCAGCTCCTGGCGCAGCGCATCGCACAGCGCCTGGGCGCGCTCGGCGTACACCGCGCGCACGTTGGCCAGCGTGGCGGGCATGCGGCCCGCCTTGAGGTACTGCGCCGCCGTGGCCTGGGCAAAGGTGCTGGTGTGCGCGTCGCTGAACTGCTTGCACATCACCGCCTTGGCCAGCAGCTCGGGCGGGGCAATCAGCCAGCCCACGCGCAGGCCGGGGCTGAGCACCTTGCTCAAGCTGCCGCAGTGCGCCAGCCAGTCGCGGCTGCCGGGCACCTCGTGGGACAAGGCCAGCAGGCTGGGCGGTGGCGCCTCGCCAAAGTACAGGTCGCCGTAGGGGTCGTCTTCGACCAGCAGCGTCTGGTATTTGACGGCCAGCTCCAGCACCTTTTTGCGCCGCGCCAGGCTCAGGGTGGCGCCGCTGGGGTTGCCAAAGGTAGGAATCAAATACACCAGCTTGGGACGGTGCTCGGCGATGAGCTTTTCGAGCGCATCGACCTGCACGCCATCGCCATCGATGGGCGCGCTGATGACCTCGGCGCCATACAGCCGAAAGCACTGGATGGTGGCCAGAAACGTCGGGCCTTCCACAATCACCTTGTCGCCGGGGCCGATCATGGTTTTGCCCAGCAAATCCAGCGCCTGCTGGCTGCCGGTGGTGACGATGAGCTGCTCGGGTGCCACGCCCTGCGCGCCCTTGCTGGCCATGAAGGCGCTGAGCTGCTCGCGCAGGGGCTGGTAGCCCTCGGTGGCGCCGTATTGCAGGGCGGCGCCGGGCTCCTCGGTCAGTGCGCGCTCGGTGGCGGCGCGGATGCCGTCCACGTCAAACATGGCGCTGTCTGGAAACCCCCCGGCAAAGCTGATGATGCCGGGCTTGCCCAGCAGTTTGAAGAGTTCGCGGATGGCAGAGGTTTCGACGTTATTCAGGCGGTCGGCAAATTGCATGGGCGGGGCTTTCTCAAAGGCAGGTAAGAAAGGGCAATTTTGACAGCCCGGCGGCGCACACCGGGCGCTGCGCTGTGTCGGCGCCGTCCTGCACCCGCTGGCGCCCGGCGCCGACGCGCCAGCGGCCCGGGCGCGGGCATGCTGGTGGCTGCACCACCCACTTTGACCGAAAGAACCACCATGCATTTCCAGCGCCTGAATTTCCAAAGCCTGTTGCGCCCCCTGCAAGCGGGCGTGATCGCCTCTGCCGCCTTCCTGATGCTCCCGGCCACGGCGCAAATGCCGCCACCGGCCAGCGCCCCCACAGCGGCCAGCACCGACACCACCACCGCCGCCCCCATGCCACCGCCCGCCGCCCAGCGCATGCCGCGCAAGCACTACCGGGGCGACGGCCACCACCACCCGCGCCACCACCGCGCCGGGCCGCGCCAGGCCCGGGAGTCGTGCATGCAAGACTGCCGTGACCAGCGCCAGGGCGCCTACGGCGGCGAACCCGCCAACGTGAACCGCATGGTCAACGACCGCCCCCACACCATGACCGAATACGAACGCAACGCCCTCGCCCGCTGCGACGTGTTCAAAACCCGGCCCGAGCACCGCGCCTGCGTAGAACGCCTGCAACAACCCGCGCAGGGCAGCGTGGAAGGCGGCGGGCTGCTGCGCGAATACTCTTACGAAGTGCCCGCAGAGCCGCGCTGACACACAGCGCACCGCACCAGCGCGCCCCGGTATCAGCGGGGGCAGGGCCAGGGCGGTGCTGCGGGACAATGGTGTCCAAGCACCGCCATATACCGCAGCACCACCCACCCTGCCCCCGCTTCCTTTTGCCCCATGACACCTGCGCAAATCCACGCCTTTTTTGCCGCCCTCCAGGCGGCCAACCCCCAGCCCCAGACCGAACTGGAATACACCAGCGTGTTCGAGCTGCTCACCGCCGTGCTGCTGTCGGCCCAGGCCACCGATGTGGGCGTGAACAAGGCCACGCGCAGATTGTTTCTGGTGGCCAACACACCGCAGGCCATCATCGACCTGGGGCCAGAGCGGCTGGAGGGCTACATCAAAACGATAGGGCTGTACCGCAGCAAGGCCCGGCACCTGATGGCCACCTGCCACATCCTGGTGGAGCAGCATGGCGGCGTGGTGCCCCGCACGCGCGAGGCGCTGGAGCAACTGCCCGGCGTGGGCCGCAAAACCGCCAACGTGGTGCTGAACGTGGCCTTTGGCCAGCCGACCATGGCGGTGGACACGCACCTGTTCCGCGTCAGCAACCGCACCGGCCTGGCGCCGGGCAAAACACCGCTGGCAGTAGAAAAGCAGCTGTTGCAGCGCGTGCCCGCCCAGTACGCCGTGGACGCCCACCACTGGCTGATTTTGCTGGGCCGCTACGTCTGCCAGGCGCGCAAACCACGCTGCTGGGAATGCGTGGCCGCCCCGCACTGCGATTTTGAGCCGAAAACGCTATCAATTAAATAGCTAGTAGCGCTTGCTGCGCGGGCGCTGGAGGTCTAAAACGCCTTTCAACGGCGGGCATCGGCTGGATGCTGGCTGTGGGAACCGTGGCGCTGCCCGGCGGGGGGCTGCGGATAGCAAGCCCAAAGAGCTGGTTTGCAAGGAGGAAATTCTGCGACGTGTCGGCAAACGACCCGTAGCAGTCCATCAAAGAGCAGCGTTTTCTTGCTGGGTACAATTTCGCCCATGGCTACCCTTCTGCACTTCACCCTGAATCCGGTCGAATACCGGGGTGCTGCCATGCCTCGTGGACATTTTCACTCTGTCACACCACCCTAGTTGGGCAGCAGCGTAGCAAGAGCGCTTCCTCTTGCATCCCCCACTTATGCAGCTTGCCTATGACTAAGGCTATCGGCTTGCACCTCTTCATCTTGCGCCTACACCTGCCTTCTCTGGGCAGGCGTTTGTGGGCGCGCCCTTCCCCTCTGTGCTGAGAGGCGGTTTACCTATATGTCAATTGAAAAAATGCGGGCCGTTTGGCTCTGTAACGTCCGTGGCGATTTGCTGGCTGGCATTGTTGTCGCTTTAGCGCTTATTCCAGAGGCAATTGCTTTTTCCATCATTGCTGGTGTTGACCCCAAAGTGGGGCTTTACGCCTCTTTTGCCATCGCTACGCTGATTGCTTTTGTTGGCGGACGACCTGGCATGATTTCCGCTGCTACGGGCGCTATGGCGCTGGTGATGGTGACGCTGGTAAAAGAGCACGGCCTGGACTATTTATTGGCGGCCACCATCCTTGCCGGTGTGCTCCAAGTATTGGCCGGTTTTCTGCGCCTTGGCCAGCTCATGCAGTTTGTCTCTCGTTCTGTGGTGACGGGTTTTGTGAATGCGCTGGCAATCCTGATTTTCATGGCACAGCTGCCAGAGCTGACCAATGTCACTTGGCACGTTTATGCCATGACTGCCGCAGGGCTCGCCATCATCTACGGCTTGCCCTATGTCACCAAAGCGGTGCCATCCCCTTTGGTGGCCATCATCGTTTTAAGCATCGTCTATGCCGTTTTTGGTCTGGACATCCGTACGGTTGGCGACATGGGGGCATTGCCCGATAGCCTGCCGAGCTTCTTCATCCCCAACGTCCCCTTCACTTGGGAGACGCTGCAAATCATCCTGCCGTACTCAGCCACCCTTTGTGTCGTAGGTCTGTTGGAGTCGCTCATGACTGCCACCATCGTGGATGACATGACAGACACCACGAGCAACAAAGACCGTGAATGCGTGGGCCAAGGGGTCGCCAACATTGCTACAGGCTTCGTAGGCGGTATGGCGGGTTGCGCCATGATCGGTCAGTCGGTCATCAATGTGAAGTCCGGGGGGCGTGGGCGTCTGTCTACTCTGACAGCTGGTGTGGTGTTGTTGATATTGGTTGTATTCCTTGGCGACTGGGTGAAACAGATTCCCATGGCCGCCTTGGTCGCCGTGATGATCATGGTGTCGATTGGCACCTTCAACTGGCGCTCTATCAAAGACTTGGTTGCCCACCCCAAAACATCCAGCGTTGTGATGCTCGCTACCGTCGTTGTGACTGTTGCAACCCACGACTTGGCCAAGGGTGTGCTGACCGGTGTTCTGTTATCCGGTGTTTTCTTCGCCTATAAGGTTCGCCGGATTCTTGATGTCACATCAAGCCTCAGTTCAGATAGAAAAACACGAACTTATCTTGTCTCCGGGCAGGTGTTTTTTGCGTCTTCCGAGGCATTTATCGCCAAGTTTGACTACCTGGAAAAGCTGGAGTACATCTGCATTGATGTGAGTCAGACACGATTCTGGGACTTGACCTCGATAGAGGCGCTTGACCGGGTAGTGCTAAAGCTGCGCCGTGGAGGCACCCAAGTCGAGGTGCAGGGACTGGATACCAGCAGCGCTGGATTGGTGGAACAGTTCGCGTTTTATCCAAAAAGCGAAAGCGCAAATTATGTGAAGTTGCATTGAAAACATTATTTATTGTTCAGTGTCAGCTTTTGGCCGAAAGCAGCCTCACGTCAACACACCACGCAGCAGCCCCCAAATCAGCCTCTAGCGCCCGTCTGCCGTGCGCTACCAGCTACTGATTCAGTAGCAATCTTCCCCCTGCGCTACCCCACCAACGCAGCACCACCCCGAACACTGGGCGCGTCCTGGGCGCAGGCGGTAGTGTGGGTGCAGGCGCCAATCAACTCCTTTTTTGATAGCTCCTCGCGCTTACTGCACGGGCGCTGGATCCCTAAAACACCTTCAAAAATCCTGCCCTGAAATTTGGCCCCCCCCCCTGCGCGCGCCCGTGGCAGCGATGGCGCTGCGGGTGGTGGCTTCCCGCCGTGGACGGGCCGCGTGGCGCGGCCCCGGCCCAGCCCGGCGCAATTCTGTTCAATACGAACCCCGCGTGTCTCAGCACACTGGGCCTTTTGGACTGAACCATCAGGGAGGTTTTTTGGTGACCGAGCTTTTGTTTGCGATGGCAACCTTTGCCCTTATCGGATCGATCACGCCCGGCCCGGTCAACGTTTTGGCGGTGCGCCACGGTGCCAGCGCCCGCTGGGGGGCCGCCATGGCGTATGTGCTGGGCGCCAGCCTGAGCTACACCCTGGTCGTCTGGCTCATGGGAAAAGGCAGTGAATTTCTGCTCAACGACCCGGCCATCGCCCAGGCAGCCCAATGGGGCGGTGCCGCTTACCTCAGCTACCTTGCTTGGCGCATCAGCACGGCGCCCCTGGTCAACTTGCAGGCCGATGCGGCGCCAGTGCAGCACTCTGCCCTGATGGCGTTCATGGAAGGGGGCATCACGCAATCGCTCAACCCCAAGGCCTGGATAGTGGCGCTGTCGGGCATCGCTCTGTTCGTGGTGCCACAAGCGGATGGGCAGACTGCGTACTGGCTTTTTTGCGGCGTCTCGCTGCTGGCGTGTTGCTTAGGCGTGGGCTGCTGGGCGGTGGCGGGCCGGGTGCTGTCGCGCTGGTTGGGCCCGGCCCCACGGCAAAAGGCATTCAACCAGATGATGGGCGTTTTGCTGCTGCTCAGCGTGGCCAGTATGCTGCGCTGAGCCCACACCGCCCTATGCCCCAGCACCGCCAGCACCGCATCCATCGCCACCCGGCAGCGCCGTGGGCCGAGCTGCGCGTCAGCACCCAAACGTTCGACTGCTACCGGGCGCACTCACACGCCGAGTATTCGGTGGGCATCGTCGACCAGGGTTGCGCCACGTTCCACCATGCGGACGGTTCGCACCCGGTCATGGCCAGATCGGTGGTGTTGATCGAGCCGGGCATCGTTCACGCGTGCAACCCCGTTGTCCGGCAGGCGTGGTCTTACCGGATGCTGTTTATCGATGCGGCGTGGCTGCACCGCGCGGTGGCACAGGTGTGGGGCCGTGCGCTGCCTTGCGAGGGGCTGGCGTTCTTGTCACGCCACGCCAACGATGCGGCGGGTACGCAGGCGGTGGACGGTTTTTGCCAGCCGATCACGTCCGACTGCGCGGCCAGCGCATTGGCGGCCCAATTGCCGCAGTGGATTGCACGCCATGCCCGCCCAGAAGGCGCGCAACACCCGGCCACGGTGCCTGCCGATCTGGTGGCCGCCATAGACACCATGCACACAGAGATGGAGCGGCGCATTACAGTCAAAGAGCTGGCCCAGGCGTGCGCCATGAGCGATTCACAGTTCATTCGCCGCTTTCATGCGGCTTTTGGGATGACGCCCGGTGGCTATTTGCAGAACCTGCGCATCAATGGCGCAAGGCGGCTTTTGTCGCAGGGCATGGCCTTGGCGGATGCGGCGCACTCGATGGGGTTTGCCGATCAGGCACACATGCAGCGCGCCTTCAAGGTTCACCATGCGATGACGCCCGGCACGTACCGGCGGCGGCGCTGACAGCGCGGCGGTCAACGGGCCACGGTGGCCAGCCCACGCGCTGGTTAAGCATCAAATCAGCCTCTAGCGCCCGCTCTTCCTGCGCTATTAGCTACTGATTCAGTAGCAATCCATGCCCTGCTCTGATCCGTCAACGCAGCCCCGGCCAGCGCGCCGGGGGCATCCTGCGTGCGGCTGGCCGTGCAACCGCCGGGCATCAACAAGATGCGGATAGCATGGCGGCAGACTGCACCTACCGGAGACAACCATGCCCATCCACAAAACCCTGATCGCCCTGCTCGCAGGCGTGGCCTGCGCCAGCGCCGCACAGGCCCAGTGCCTGACCGATGCCCAGGTGGCCGACCTGACCACGCACTACTTTGCCAAGACGCCCGCCGCCAACATCGAGAACCTGACCGATGCCGACGGCGCCTGCACCCGCGCCAAGTTCAACGCGCACATCGCCCCCCGGCTGGGCAAGGTGGTGGGCTACAAGGCCGGGCTGACCAACCCGGCGGTGCAAAAACGTTTTGGCACCGACAAACCCGTGTGGGGCACGCTCTACGAAGGCATGGTGCAGCCCAGCGGCACCACCGTAGAAGCGGCTTTCGGTGCGCGCCCGCTGTTCGAGGCCGACATGCTGGTGCGCGTGAAAACTGCCGCCATCCACGCAGCGCGCTCGCCCCTGGAAGTGCTGGAGGCCGTTGACCAGGTAATTCCCTTCATCGAACTGCCCGACCTGCTGGTGCAGGCGCCGCCCAAGCTCAACGGCGCAGGCGTGAGCGCCATCAATGTGGGTGCCCGCCTGGGCGTGGTCGGCCAGCCACTGACCGTGCCAGTGCTGCGCGCCGAGCGCTACGCGCTGCTGGACGCGCTGCGCGACATGCAGGTCACTGTGACCGATGCGCCGGGCACCGTGCTGGGCCAGGGCAAGGGCAGCGACATCCTGGAGCACCCGCTCAACGCCGTGGTGTGGCTGGCCCAAGCGCTGCAACAGGAAGGCATCACGCTGCAACCGGGCGACCTGATCAGCCTGGGTTCGTTCTCGCCGCTGCTGCCGCCCAAGCCCGGCCAGACGATCACGGTGACCTACACCGGCCTGCCCGGCGCGCAGCCGGTGCGGGTGAGTTTTCGTTAAGCCGCGCGCGGCGCGCTGTGGGCGCGCAGCCAAGCGGCAAAGTCCGCTTCGGAGATGTCGCCAGCGGCCACGGCCAGCATGGTGAGCACGCACGAGGCGTCATCAGCGCGCAGCACTGCGTAGGCCGCGCGTGCAGCAACTAAACCCAGCCGCCTCACCCGCCCTGCGTAGCCACCCCCGCCGCTTCAAAGCTGGCCATCTCGCGCAGAACAGCGCAGGCCGATTGCAAGAGCGGCCAGGCCAGCGCGGCGCCCGAGCCTTCGCCCAGGCGCAGGCCCATGTCCAACAGGGGCTTGGCTTGCAACTGCGCCAGCATCAGCGCGTGGCCGGGCTCGCCAGAGGTGTGGGCAAAGACGCAGCGCTGCAACACCGCCGGTTGCAGGCGCGCAGCCACCAGCACGGCAGCGCTGGTGATAAAGCCATCGACCACGATCACGCGGCGCTCTTGTGCTGCTTGCAGCACGGCGCCGGTCATGGTGGCCACCTCAAAGCCGCCCAGCGCGGCCAGCGCGGCCAGTGGCTCAGTGGCCGTGGCATTGGCGGCCAGGGCCTGCGCCAGCACGGCGCGTTTGCGCTCAATGCCTGCGGCGTCCAGGCCGGTGCCAGCGCCAGTGCAGTCTTGCAGCGATACGCCGCACAGCCGCGCCAGCAACAGCGATGCCACCGAGGTGTTGCCTATGCCCATCTCGCCCAGCAGCAGCGCGTTGCCGGGCAGCGCGCGCACCACTTCCATGCCGTTGTGCAGGGCCTGGGCGCATTGGGCGGCGGTCATGGCGGGGCCGACGCTGGCGTCTTGCGTGCCGGGCGCCACTTTGTGCAACAGCAGTTGCGGCTGGCCGGGGGCAGCCGCGCGCGGGGCGATGTCACGGGCCACGCCGCAATCGACCACCGTGAGGGCCAGGCCGTGCTGGCGTGCCAGCACGCTGACGGCGGCGCCCCCGGCGAGAAAGTTCTCCACCATCTGCCAGGTCACGTCGCTGGGGTAGGCCGATACACCCCGCGCGGCCAAGCCGTGGTCGCCTGCAAACACCACCATTTGTGGCGCTTGCAGGGTGGGCTGGTCGGTGCCCAGAATCTGGCCCAGTTGCAGTGCCAGGGCTTCGAGCCTGCCCAGCGCGCCCAGGGGCTTGGTTTTGTGGTCCAGCTGGTGCTGGAGCGTGCGGGTCAGCGCGGGGTCGGACAGATCGGCGGCGCGGGGAAGCTCAAAAGGCAGTTGCATGGGGATACCGGGGTTTCAGGAAAAAAGCGCAGGCGCCATTGTCCACGGCAGCCCCGGTCTGGCCGGGGGGTGCGGGCCGATCAATCGGGCTTGAGGTTCTGGCGCTCTACGGTCTTGCGGTAGATCTCGTATTCAGCGGCAATTTGCTGCGTGAACTGGGCTGGCGAGTTGCCCACCACCAGGGAGCCGGTGTCTTCGATGCGCTTGCGCACGCCGGGGTCTTGCAGCGCTTTCATGGCCGCAGCCTGGACTTTGTCCACCACGTCTTTGGGCAGATTCTTGGGGCCGTAAATGCCGTAAAAAGCCATGCGGTTCACCGGCTCTTGCCCCACTTCCTGGAAGGTAGGCACCTTGGGCAGCACGCTGGCGCGCGCGGGCGCAGACACCACGATGGGCACCAACCGCCCCTCTTTGATGAACGGCAGGGCCGAGGGCAGGTTGTCCATGATGATGGGCACCTGGCCAGCCACCGTGTCGTTGAGGGCGGGGCCTGAACCCCGGTACGGGATGTGCGTCAGAAAGGTGCCCGCCAGGCTTTTGAACAGCTCCATTTGCAGGTGGCCGATGGAGCCGGTGCCTGCCGTGCTGTAGCTGTATTTGCCGGGATTCTTCTTCAGCTCGGCGACAAAGCCTGCGTAGTCCCGCGCCGGAAACGAGGGGTGTACGGCAATCACATTGGGCGTGGCCGCCAGGTTGATGATGGGGGTGAAGTCGGTCAGCGGGTGGTAGGGCAGCTTGGGGTTGATGGCCGGGTTGGTGGCCGTGGCCGACACGGTGGCCATGCCCAGGGTGTAGCCGTCGGGGCGGGCGCGGGCCACCTCCAGCGCACCGATGGCGCCGCCACCGCCGCCCTTGTTGTCCACCACCAGGGGCTGGGTCAGGGCCGCGCCCATCTTGTCTGACACCACCCGCGCAATGATGTCGGTGGTGCCCCCTGCGGCAAACGGCACCACCAGACGCACCGCCCGCGAGGGGTAGGCATCGGCTTGCGCCAGGGCGGGCAGTGCCCCGCTCAAAAGGCCTGCGGCGGCCATCAACGACAAAATCAAACGCATGCTTGTCTCCTTGTAAATCGCGTCAAAAAAGGTGCCCTGCACCGTGGGGAAAACCAAAAACCTTCAGCCCCGGCGCAGCAGCTGGCCCCGGTGCAGCTCGCCGCAGTGGTTCACGCCCAGCATGGCCATGTTGCGGTCCACCTCCTGGCGCAGCAACTCAATGGCATGGGCCACGCCCGCTTGGCCCGCCACGGCGGCGGCGTAGTTGAAGGGCCTGCCCACAAACACAAAGCGCGCGCCCAGCGCCAGCGCCTTGAGCACGTCGCTGCCGCGCCGGAAACCGCTATCGACCATCACGGGCCAGTCACCCACAGCGTCCACCACGTCGGCCAGGATGCGCAGCGGCGCCACCGCGCCATCGAGCTGGCGGCCACCGTGGTTGGACAGGATCACGCCATCGGCACCGTGCTCGCGGGCCAGCAGCGCATCGGCCACACTGAGCACGCCCTTGACGATGAGCCGGCCTTGCCACTGGCGGCGGATTTGCGCTAGGTGCGACCAATTCAGGTGGTCACGCGCAGAAAAGTCGCGCAGCACGTTGCGCGAGACGATGGGCGCGCCGCGCGTGGCAAACGAGTTCTCGAAGTGCGGCATGCCGTGTTGCACCAGCGTGCGCAAAAACGTGCCCGCCAGCCAGCGCGGGTGCGTGATGCCGTCCCAGGCCAGGCGCAGGCTGGGGCGCAGCGGTGTCGAAAACCCGGTGCGCACGTTGTTCTCGCGGTTGGCCGAGACGGGAATGTCCACCGTGAGCACCAGCGTCTCAAAACCGGCGCGGGCAGCGCGCTCGACCAGCGCGGTGATGCGCTGCGGGTCGCCCGGCAAATACGCCTGGAACCAGGTGCCGGGCGCGGCGGCAATCACCTCCTCCAGCGGGATCAGTGAGGTGCCGCTCAAGATGGCGGGCACCTGTGCGGCCTGCGCAGCGCGGGCCAGCGCGATGTCGCCCCGGTAGGTGGACAGCGCGCTGATGCCCATGGGCGCCAGGCCAAACGGCGCGGCGTACCGGTGCCCCAGCAGCTCCACGCCAGTGCTGCGGTGCGACACGTCCACCAGCACGCGCGTGGTGAAGCCGTAGTCGTCAAACGCGCTGCGGTTGTCTTGCAGCGAACGGTTGTCTTCCGCCGCACCCGCGATGTAGCCAAAAATGGGCCGGGGCAGCCTGCGCCGCGCCTCGGCCTCAAAGTCGTGCAAAGACAACATGCGCTGCAAAACACGCGGCGGGCGCGGTGCAGCAGGGGTGTGGGCGGGGGCGGTGGTCATGGGCAGGCGCAGGAAAAACGGTGGTGGGCAAATGCCGGAAGCTGCAATGTAGTCCCGCCCAAAAATTCAAAAAAGCGAAATAATTAGAAATATCCATTTCGCCTTTATCGAAACTATCCCACCGTGCGCCCTGCCGTTTTGCCACCATGACCCTCAAACAGCTGGAAGCCTTTTACTGGGCCGCTACCTGCGCCAACTTCACCACGGCGGCGCAGCGGGTGCATTTGTCGATCTCATCGCTGTCCAAGCGCCTGACGGAGCTGGAGCAATCGCTGGGCCGCACCCTGTTCGACCGCAGCGGCCACCGCGCCACACTCACCGAGGCGGGCCAGGCGCTGCTGCCCCAGGCGCGCCAGTTGCTTGAAGCCGCTGCCGCGCTGAAGGCGGGCACGGCGGCGCCGCAGGGGCTGTCGGGCCGCTGCACGTTTGGGGTGGGAGAGCTGACGGCGCTGACCTGGCTGCCCAAGCTGGTGGCGCTGGTGCGCCAGACCCACCCGGCCCTGGTGCTGGAGCCGCGCGTGAACATTGGCAGCGCACTGGAAGACGGCCTGGAGCGGGGCGAACTCGACTTTGCGGTGATTGCCGGACGCTCCTCGCGCAGCGGCATCGCCTCACAGTGGCTGACCGAGGCACGCTTTGTCTGGACGGCCTCGGCCAGCGTGGTGGGCAACGCCCGGCGCATGTCGCCCGCGCTGCTGGAGCACGCAGCCCTGGTCACGCTGCCTGCCGGTGCGGGCACCACGCGCATCCTGGACGACTGGCTGCTGGCCCAGGGCATTACCGCCGAGCAGCGCCTGACCTGCAACCACTGGGGCGCCATCGCCGGTCTGCTGGTAGAGGGCATGGGGATTGGATTTTTGCCCGAGGGCTGGGCCTGGGCGCTGGCGCAGCGCGGGCGGCTGCGCATTCTGGAGAGCAACCCGCCCCTGGCCCCCCTGCCCTACGCTTTCCAGTGGCGGCGCGACAACCTGCGCCCGCTGGTGCCCCTGCTGCGCGAGCTGGCGCTCCAAACGGCAGACTTTTCGGGTGCCAGCCAGTTGTTTTAGGGCGCCACCAGCGCCCATCCCTGCACAGCGCCCTGCTATAACCGCCCTCTTTCGAGAACAAAGGGGATAGGGCCCATGCCTGACCAACCACAACCCGCCTTGCACACGCTGCTGCTCCACCTGCTGCCCGCAGACCACACCACCGTGGGCAACATCACACTGCTGGAGCAGTTTCTGGCCGCAGCCCAAGCCGCTGGGCACCAGCCCCCCGCCACCGAAGACGACTTCAAAATCGCGCGCGAAGCGCTGGTGGCGGCGGGCCTGGCCGTCAAAGGCAAAGGGCGCGGGGGCGCCACCGCCCGGGCCACCGGCGCGCAGCGGCCCGACTTTGCGCTCGACGCCCCCACGGCTCCCGCCCCGACCCCGACGGCAGCCGCCAAGCCCCCCAAAGCCGCCAAAGCCAAACCCACACCGGCGCAGCCCGACACCGGCGCCGCCCAGGTGCTGGCCTACCGCCACCCCGACCGGCGCAAAAACAACCCCGAAGTGGGCCTGGTCAACACCGAGAGCGACCCCGAGCAGCCCAAAACCGCCTGGGCCTACGACCCGCACCTCGATCCCGCGCTGCAGTTCGACAGCGCCAGCGCCCAGGCAGATAGCCTGATTGCCGACGCCCTGGCCGGCAACGACCCCGCCGCCATGCGCACTGCCCTGCAAACGCTGCAACGCATGGGCGCGCCCTATTTGCAATGGACAGGCAAGGCCGAGCGCACCACGTTTGAGGTGGACACCGTGAGCCTGCATGTACACGAGCGCATCGACGCCATGAGCATTTTGAGCAGCGTGGGTAAGCGCCAAAACGCTATTAAATCAATAGCTGGTAGCGCAAGTGGGACGGGCGCTGGAGGCCAAAAACACCCAAACTTCTTCCAACCCGGCTTGTTCGAGGCCCCGTTCGAGAGCGTGCCCCTGCGCGCGGCGCTGGATTTCTACAAGCACGACCGCGGCTGGGCCAACCGGCTGGTCGCTGGCGACAGCCTGCTGGTGATGAACAGCCTGGTTAATAAGGAAGGCATGGCCGGGCAGGTGCAGATGATCTACATCGACCCGCCCTACGGCATCAAGTACGGCAGCAACTTCCAGCCCTTTGTGGGCAAGCGCGACGTGAAAGACCGGGCCGATGCGGATTTGACGCAAGAGCCGGAAATGATCAAGGCCTTTCGCGATACCTGGGAGCTGGGCATTCACTCGTATTTGACGTATTTGCGCGACCGGCTGTTATTGGCCAAGGAATTGCTAAGTGATTCGGGTAGCGTGTTTGTGCAGATTTCGGATGAGAACTTGCACCACGTTCGGGAACTAATGGATGAGGTTTTTGGGTCGAGTAATTTTTGTGGGGTTATTACTTTCTCAAAAAATAGCGGAGCAACCGATGCCCTGCTTGCAACTACTTCCGATTTTTTGGTTTGGTATACAAAAAATCGCATTTCTGCAAAGTATCGTCAGCTCTATCACGATAAGTCCGCAGGTTCTGATCTTGCGGAGCGCTATGACCAAGTTCTTGAGCAGGATGGACGTGAGCGGCGGCTATCTCAAACTGAGTCGCAGAACAGTGAGTTACTCCCACCTGGCTCAGATTTGTTCACGCTTCAGCCAGCTGTTTCTCAGGGGTTTCGGCCTGCCACTTCCGTGCCATTTTCAATGAGAGGTTTTACCTGCGACATTGGAAAGCAACGAAATTGGAAGACTTCAATCGTCGGAATGGAGCGGTTGTCCCAAGCTGGGCGCTTGACGGGCTCCGACCGGATGATTTATTACAAGCGCAGACTTTCGGATTTCCCCGCTTATGCCATTAACTCGGCATGGTGGGATACGCAAGATCGATTTTCCAAAGATTACGTCGTTCAAACTGTTCCGAAAGTCATCGAGCGCTGCATGCTCATGACCACCGACCCCGGCGATTTAGTGCTAGACCCCACCTGCGGCTCCGGCACCACCGCCTATGTCGCCGAGAAATGGGGCCGCCGCTGGATGACCTGCGACACCTCGCGCGTGGCCATCACGCTGGCCAAGCAGCGGCTGATGACCGCCAGTTTTGATTACTTTGCGCTGCGCTACCCCAACGAGGGGCTGCGGGGAGGATTCATCTACAAAACCGTGCCCCACGTCACACTCAAAAGCATTGCCAACAATGCCGAGATTGACGCCATTTACGAGCGCCTGCACCCCGGCATCGCCACCGCGCTGGCCGACCTGAACGCCGCGCTGCACGCCCACGCCCCGGCGGCGCCCTTCCCCGTGACCGAAGGCGCGCGCAAGGGCCAGAAGCTGGCGCTGGGCGGCAAGGGCCAGGACTTGCAGGAATGGGAAGTACCGTTTGATCTGCCACCCGACTGGTCGGCAGCGCTGCAAGTGCCGCTGGCCCAGTTCCACACCGCCCGGCAAAAAATGCAGGCCGAAATGGATCGCAGCATTGCCGCCCATGCCGACAGCGAAACCCTGTTCGACCAGCCCGAGCGTGACAAAGGCAAGCTGCGCGTGTGTGGCCCCTTCACCGTTGAGGCGGTGCCCTTTCCTACTGTGCTATCACTAGATGAGCTGCCCGCGCTTGCTGGGCAAGGGCTAGAGGCCGATTTGGCTGATAACAGCCTGGCGCGCAGCGGCCACACCAGCCGCCAGCACACCTGGCGCGATGAACTCTTGAAAACCGGCATTCGCGGCAAGGGCGGGCAGATGCTGCGCTTTGCCGAACTGGAGGTGTTGCCCAGCACCACCAGCGTGCATGCCAGCGGCAGCCTGGACACGGGAGAGCGCGTAGTGGTGAGCTTTGGCCCTGAACATGGCGCGCTGGAGCAGCGCCAGGTGGAGCGCGCTTTGAGCGAGGCGGGCGAGCTGTTCCCCCGCCCCAAGATGATCGTGTTCTGCGCCTTTGCCTTCGACCCCGAGGCGGCCAAAGACATCGACGCCCTCAAGGGCATCACCGCGCTGAAGGCGCAGATGAACACCGACCTGCTGACCGAAGACCTGAAGAAAGCGCGCAGCAGCAACCAGAGCTTCTGGCTCATGGGCCAGCCCGATGTGCTGCTCTCCGCCCTACCCGATGGCCTGTGGCAGGTGGAGGTGAATGGCTTTGACTATTTCGACACGGCCAAGGGCGAGCTGGTGTCGGGCGGCAAGGCAAGAATAGCCGCCTGGCAGCTCGATACCGACTACGACGGGCGCAGCCTGTTTCCGCACCAGGTGTTCTTCCCCATGGCGGGCAAGGACGAGGGTTGGATGAAGTTGAAAAAAGACATCCGCGCCGAGCTGGATACGGATCTGCTGCAAGCCTTCACCGGCACCGTATCGCTGCCCTTTGCCGCGGGCGACAACCGCACGGTGGCCGTGAAAATTGTGGATGACCGAGGCATTGAGTCGCTGAAGGTGATGCGGCTGGGTGCCAGCGCACCAGGGGGGCACTGAATGGCAACGCGCAAAACCAATCGCCTGAGCATGCAGCAGGTGGGGCCTATTCGGGGCGCGGATGTGACTTTTGGTGACCTCACGGTCATCGTTGGCCCGCAGGCCACGGGCAAGAGCATTTTTTTGCAAACGCTCAAGCTGGTGCTGGACCGCGACCACATCCACGACACTTTCCGCCACCACAGCGTGGCCTTCAACGGCGACAGCAGCGCTTTTCTGGGCGGCTACTACGGCAAGGGCATGGCGGCAGCGTGGAACAAAGACGCTTCCCAATTGCGCTGGAACGGCAAACAGGCCACGTTGCCTGACCTGGCAAAACCCAGCAAGGGCAAGCAGCGCCAGGAAAAGCTGTTCTTCATTCCAGCCCAGCGGGTGATGAGCCTGGCGCGCGGCGTGACGCAGAACTTTGGCCAGTTCGACTATGGCGACCCGTACACGCTGCGCTATTTCAGCGACACGGTGCATGACCTGCTGCAAAACGAGTTGGGCGCCAAGGGGGAGCTGTTTCCGCAGCCGGGCCGCCTGAACGACACTCTGCGCAAACCCATCACGCAGCACCTGTACGGCACGGCCAAGCTGGCGGTGGATGCCAAAGATTTCACCAAGCGCCTGGTGCTGAATGTGCCGGGGCACCAAGAGGGGCTGCCCTACACGGCCTGGTCGGCGGGGCAGCGCGAGTTCACGCCGTTGCTGCTGGGCCTGTATTGGCTGTGCCCTGCGGGGGCCAAAACCCGGCGGGATGAGATTGAATGGGTGGTGATTGAAGAGCCCGAGATGGGCCTGCACCCGCAAGGTATCGAAGCGGTGCTGCTGCTGGTGCTGGAGCTGATGAAGCGCGGCTACAAGGTGGTGCTGTCCACCCATTCGCCCGTGGTGCTGGATTTGGTGTGGGCGCTGCAAGAGTTCAAGCAATTGGGTGGCAGCGAGGCTGATGTGCGCAAGCTGCTGAACTTGCCCGCCAGCGCCTACGCCAAGGAACTGGGCAAAACCGTGCTGCAAAAAGACTACCGCGTGTATTTTTTCAGCCGCGACAACCAGGCGCACGACATCTCAGGTCTGAACCCCGGCGCTGAGGCGCTGGCCGAAGCCGAATGGGGTGGCCTGGTGGGCTTTGCCAGCCGTGCCGGGCAGGTGATTGCGGACGTGGTGAACCGCGCAGCGGCCGCCCCTGCGCCGCAACGCCGCACCGATGCCCCCACCCCTGCCAAGTCCACACCATGAGCCGAACCCGACAACGCGCCACCCCCCAGGGCGCCAACGCGGCCATGTTTTCAGCGTTTGAACAAGCCGCAGGCGCCGCCAAACTGGGCACTGCAGCGGGCAAAAGCGCCGTGGATAAACGCTACCGCCCACTGATCGACAGCAAAGACGCCAAAACCCGCTTCACCGGCAGTGTGGACATGGACGCAACCTTCAGCCCCACCGAGCCCGACGCCCACCGCTGGGACTTTGGCCTGGGCGTGCAAGTACCCGGCCAGCCCGAGTGCGCCATTTGGGTGGAGCCGCATTCCGCCGCCAGCACCGGCGAGGTGAAAACCATGCTGGCCAAGCTGGACTGGTTGCAGGCCAAGCTCCAGCAGCCTGCGTTTGCACAGCTTCAGGCCTTGACGCAGGCGTGTGCGCGCCAAGGCATTACGCCCTTTCACTGGCTGGCCACGGCCCATGTGGCCCTGCGCCCCGGCAGCCGCGAGGCACGCCTGCTGGCCCAGCGCGGGTTGCACCTGCCCCGCAGCAAGGTGGTGATTTGACATGACTGCACCCACTTCCCTCATCATTAATTCAGCCTTCACCGAACCGCAGCAGCATTGGGCCGAGAACCCCGACCGCACCCTGCGGCTGGAGCCAGTGCGCCGCCCGGCAGGCTACGAAATCATCGACACGCGCGAGAACACGCGGCGGCAGGTTGCCATTCCGCTGGTGGACACCATCCGCGACCGGGTGCGCCAGTGGCGCGCGGATGGCTGGCCCGGCACCACGGCGGTGACGCTGGCGCTGCTACAGCATTGGTGGGATGCAGACAAGGTGTCACGCCGCCAGTACCCGTTCTACTTTTGCCAGCTGGAGGCCATCGAGACGCTGATCTGGCACCTGGAGGCGCTGCCTGAATACCGCCAGGGCATCTACATCCAGGGCGACGGCGGTGACTTTGAGCGTCTGTGCAACAAGATGGCCACCGGCAGCGGCAAAACTACGGTGATGGCCATGCTCATCACCTGGCAGGTGCTGAACGCGCTGACCTACCCCAAGTCGCCCCGCAAATATTCGAGCGCCATTTTTCTGGTGGCGCCGGGCCTGACGGTGAAGTCGCGCCTGCAAGTGCTGCGGCCCGGGCATGAGGCCAATTACTACGATCAGTTTGAGCTATGCCCTTCCGAGGCGCTGCGGCAAAAGCTCAACCGCGCCGACATCCTGATCGAGAACTGGCACACACTGATGCCGCTCAAAGAACAAGAGCGCTCCGTGGTCAAGAAGGGCAAGGAGAGCGACGAAGCTTTCACCCGCCGCGTGCTGGGCCCGCTGGCCAATGCCAAGAACCTGGTGGTCATCAACGACGAGGCGCACCACGCCTACCGCAAGCCCGCCGACATCAAGGTGAGCAAGGCCGATGCCGAGGCCTTTGGCATTGACCTGGACGAGGCCACCCGCTGGGTGGAAGGGCTGGATCGCATCCACAAAACCCGGCGCATTGCGCGCTGCTTTGACCTGTCGGCCACGCCGTTTGCCCCCACGGGCCGTAACAACACCGAAGCGGGCCTGTTCAGCTGGGTGGTGTCGGACTTTGGCCTGAACGATGCCATCGAGGCCGGGCTGGTGAAGACGCCCCGCGTGGTGGTGCGTGACGATGCTCTGCCCAATGCGCAAACGCTGCGCCCCAAGCTCTACCACCTGTACCGCGAGCCCGATGTGGCCGAAGACCTGAACCGTAGGGCCGAAGCCCACGAACCCCTGCCCGCGCTGGTGCAGCAGGCCTACACGCTGCTGGGGGCCGACTGGCGTGCCACGGCGGCCGACTGGGCGGCGCAGGGGCACCTCTCACCGCCGGTGATGCTGACGGTATGCAACCGCACCGAAACCGCAGCACGGGTGGAGCACTATTTCACCAAGGGCCATGCGCAGTGGGCCGAGCTGCACGATGCTCAGCGCACGCTGCGGGTGGATTCCAAAGTGCTGGAAAAAGCCGAGCTGGGCGAAGCTGCGTCAGCGGACAAAGACTATGACGCGCGCCTGCGCTCCATCGTGCAGGCCGCGCGCATTGCGCCTGCCAACAAGGAGCGCTGGCTGGCCAGTAACACCAAGAAAGAAGAAGTGCTGCGCGAACTGGTGGACACGGTGGGCAAACCTGGCCAGCTGGGGCAAGACCTGCACAACGTGGTGTCGGTGGCCATGTTGTCGGAGGGCTGGGACGCCAAGACGGTGACGCACATCATGGGCCTGCGCGCCTTCACCAGCCAGCTGCTGTGCGAGCAGGTGATTGGCCGCGGTCTGCGCCGCGTAGCCTACGACATCGACCCGAAAACGGGCCTGTATGCGCCCGAGTTTGTGAACGTGTTTGGCGTGCCGTTGTCAGTGGCTATGCCGCCCGGTGGCGATGGGCCGCCACCCCCGCCGCCCAAGCCCAGCGTACAGATAAAGGCCTTGCCTGAGCGGCAGGTGCATGAGATCAAATGGCCCAACATCCTGCGGGTGGATCAGGTGGTGCGGCCTCAGCTGGTAGTGGAGTGGAGCAAGGTGCCGCCGCTGACGATTGACCCCGCGAAGGTGGCGCTGCACGCAGACATTGCCCCTGCGCTGGGCGGCGCAGCCGACTGGAGCCAGATCACAACCATCGACCTGGAGAAATTGCCCGAGGAGTTTCGGCTGCAGCGACTGGTGTTCAAGGCGGCGCAGAAGGCATTTGAGCAGTTGCAAGACCAGTTCAAAGGGCAGCGGGAATACCTGCTGTTTCAGTTGGTGCGGCTGGTGGAGACATTTCTGGCGTCGGGCAAGATCGACATTCCTTCACTGTTCCACCAAGACCCGCTGCGCCAGCGGATTTTGTTCTCCATGCACATGGACGCCATCGTTCAACACCTGATGGCCTATGTGATCGAGCAGAACACCTTGCGGCTGGAGGCGGTGTTTGATGGCGAGCGGCCTGTGGGCAGCACCCGCGACATGCGCACCTGGTACACCACGCGCATAGCCGAGCCCACGCAGCGCAGCCAGATCAGCCACATCGTGGTGGACAGCGGCTGGGAGAAATACGCCGCCAACGTGGCCGAGACGCACCCGGATGTGGCCGCCTGGGTAAAGAACGACCACCTGGGCTTCCACATCCTCTATTTGTGGAACGGCACCAAGCGCAAGTACATCCCTGACTTTTTGGTGCGATTCACATCGGGCAAGACTCTGGTGCTGGAGATCAAGGGCGAAGACTCACCGCAAGACCAGGCCAAGCGACGCGCGCTGGAGCAATGGGTGCAGGCCGTGAACGCGCATGGCACCTTGGGCCACTGGGCCTGGGATGTGGTGGTGGGCAGCGCAGCGGGGCTACAGGATGTGATTGCCCGGCACGCAGCGCCAGGTGCGGCGCAGTGACGGTTCACCTGCCGCACCACCCCGCCAGCGCTCAACCCGCCACCAGCGCGTCCAGCACCCCCGCCTGAAAGTGGCGCGCCACATAGTCGGCCATCCCCTCGAACACGCTCTCCAGCGTGGGCACGGCGGCGCCGAACAGGGCTTGCAGCGCGGCGGGGTCTTCCAGCAGGCCGTGCAGGTACAGGCCCAGCACATTGCCCGCCGGGTTCTGCCAGGCCAGGCCCGGCAACACCTCGCGGGCCACATCGCCCTTGGCGGCCATGGCCGGGTGCTGGGCGGTCTGGCCATGGTGGATTTCGTAGCCAGACACCGTGGTGCCTGACAGCCCCGCCCACGGCCCGGCCAACACATCGCCAAAGCACGCCTGCGTGTGGCGCACGGTTTTGGCGCTCTCGAACACCGTGACCAGCGGCAGCAAGCCCAGACCGGGGCCGTTGCCGTCGATGCCATCGGGGTCAATCAGCGCCTCGCCCAGCATTTGCAGGCCACCGCAAATACCCAGCACGGCACCGCCCCGGCCTGCGTGCGCGGCAACGGCGCTGTCGAGCCCCTGCACGCGCAGCCAGGCCAAATCGGCCGCCGTGGCCTTGGAGCCGGGCAGCACCACCCAATCGCCGGGTTGCAGCCCCCCCAGGTCGGCGGGGCTGCGCGCCCACAGCAGGCGCAGGCCGGGCACGTTCTTGAGCGGCTGGAACTCGTCGAGGTTGCTGATGCGCGGGTAGGCGATGACGGCCACGGTTTTGCACACCACACCAGCGGCCACGCTGCGGTCATCAAACACGCCATCCTCTTCCGGCAGACCGTGCTGCCACCACATGGGCAGCGTGGCCACGGTGGGCACGCCGGTCAGGTCTTGCAGCATCTGCGGCGCGGGGGCCAGCAGGCTGGCGTCGCCCCGGAACTTGTTGAGCACAAAGCCGTGGATCAGCGCGCGTTCCGCTTCGGGCAGCAGCGCCCAGGTGCCGTACAGGTGGGCAAAGGCGCCACCCCGGTCGATGTCGGTCACCAGCAGGCAGCGTGCGCCCACATGGCGGGCCACGCGCATGTTGACGATGTCGCTGGCGTGCAGGTTGATCTCGGCGGGCGAGCCCGCGCCCTCGATGACGACCACGTCGTTCTCGGCCCGCAGGGCGTCGAGCGCGGCGGCAATCTGCGGCCAGACTTTCTCGCTGCGGCCGCGCCAGGGCATGGCGGTGAGTTCTGCGCTGACCTGTCCCATCAGCACGACCTGGCTGTGCGTGTCGGCCTCGGGCTTGAGCAACAGCGGGTTCATGCGCACCTCGGGCGTGGCGCGCGCGGCCAGGGCCTGAAAGTATTGGGCGCTGCCGATCTCGCCCAGCGCGCCGCCCGGGCCGCCCCCCCCGGCACCGGGCGCGCTGCCGAAGTCGGGGTGCGCCCCCCCGGGGGGCAGCGCAGCACCCGCAGGGGCCAACGTGGGGGCCACCACCACGCGGGCGTTGTTGCTCATGTTCTGCGCCTTGAAGGGCGCCACCTTGAGGCCCTGGCGCGCGTAGTAGCGGCACAGCGCGGTGGTCAACCAGCTCTTGCCAGCGCCGCTGGTGGTGCCCAGCACCATCACGCAGCGCGCGGGGCCAGGGGTGGTGGGATGCAGGGGTTCAGTGGCGGTCATGGGTTCAGAAGGCAAAGGGCGGGGCTGTCATTCCAGCAGCCCGCGGATCAGGGGCAGCGCCAGCTCGGTGGCGCGCTCGCCTGCCTCGATGGCCACGGCGCCCCGGTGGAAGTCCATCGCCGCCATATCGGGCAGGCGTGGGCGGATCATGGCGTCGGCAGGCTCACCGGCCAGGCGGCTTTGCGTGATGCGCACCTGCATGATGTTGAGGCTGGCGCTCATCACGCCCAATAAAGAGGGCATGTTGTGCGGCACCTGCGGGCCTCCAGCGGGCCGAAAGCGCGCCAGCAGCGCCTCCATCATGCCGCTTTGGGCCAGGGCTGCGGCGGCCTGTACATCTTTCACGGGGCGCCTGCGCCGCGCCACCAGCTCCCAGTTCAAATCCACCGCAATGACGATGTCGGCGCCCATGGCGCGGCACAGTGACACGGGCACGGGGTTGACCAGTCCGCCATCGACCAACAGGCGCCCCTCTTGCAAGGCCGGGGTGAACAGGCCGGGCAGCGCGATGGAGGCGCGCACAGCATCGATCACCGAACCTTCGCGCAGCCAGACCTCGCGGCCACTGGCCAGGTCGGTGGCCACACAGCCAAAGGGCCTGGGCAAATGCTCTATGCCCGGGTCGGCATAGCGCGAGCGGAAAAATGCTGCCAGCTTGCCGCCCGCCATCAGGCCACCGCCCATTTTCCAGTCCACCAGACCAACCACTGATTGCCAGGTCAGACCACGCACCCACTCCTCGAAGCGCTCGTGCTCGCCGGTTGCATAAGCAGCCCCAACCAGCGCGCCAATCGACGTGCCGCACACGATGTCGGGAACGATGCCCGCGCGCTCCAGCGCCCGGATCACGCCCAGGTGCGCCCAGCCGCGCGCCGAGCCGCTGCCCAGTGCCAGACCGATGCGAGGGTGCTTGGGGTGCAAAAAACTCTCCTGAAGAAGTGGTGGCGCTGGCGGTGACACGGGCGCCTGTTCGGCGTTGCGGCGGATGGGGCAGTTACCAGAATTTACCGCGTTCACTCTTCACCGGTAGATGACAGCTTCCTGCGCACCGGAATGTCATCGTTGTAGCCACGCCCGCCGCAGCGCTGCCTGCGCCTGCGGCGCCAGTACGCCCAGGCGCCAGTGACCGGGCAAACCGAACGAGGCACAGTCGCGCACCTTGATGCCCTGCGCGCGCAGGTGCGCCAGCAGCGCGGGCCAAGCTGGGGAGGAGGCTTCCGTGCCAGCCTCTGCACAGGCCAGGTCGCGGGCCA
>NZ_JAQUAL010000157.1:0-7756 GCF_028687295.1 Simplicispira sp. | reverse complement strand
TCATCGCTCAAAAGCGGATAAGGCAACCCCAAACGATTAGATGCTTCCTTTTGTGCCTCCGATTTTTGAGTGCTTATGCCGTAAATGCCTATGCTATTACGTTTGAGTTCAGCGTAATTGTCACGATATGAACATGCTTGGGGCGTACATCCAGCAGCACCGGGAATTTTAACCCAGCCTTCGGGTATGGGAACACCCGGGCGACCTGTCATTGGATAACAGAAAATTACGTTCCAATCGGACAAGCTGGAGAGATTTACTTCTTGATCATCAGTTGACCATAGGGAAACATTGGGTATTGGCATATTTTCCAAATGATCGCATGCACCATCGTCTAGCGGAATTGGCAAATCTATAGGAATGGAAAAAATTACATCTTGTGGAGGTTGAATATTTTTCATTATTTTTACCTAAAAAGCCTAACGAACTAAGGTAAGCGGCGGCTGAAAGCCGTCCGCTTGAGCGCAAGGTTAGAACCCAAGCCCACACAACCGGAAAAACGAACCTGCACCCTGCTGTTTGCGTCCCAGTTGAACCGACAGTTAGGCTGAGGCGCTGAGTGGAAAGGAAATTTAGGTTGCATAAACTGCCTCTTGTGTGTTGTATTGCATTGAAAATTCCCCCGGACTTCCAGTTAGTCACTGCACTGGTACGATCTTTTGAATTTCAGGCTGCTCATCTATTTCATGCCCTTCCCAACCAATGCGCTGTCCGTAAAAGTTAATCCTAGAGCGTGTTATGAACTTCTGTGCAAGTCATTGATTTTATTGAAGAATTCCACGATTTCCACTTTTGAAAAAACGTGCGTAAGTGCTTATCACAAAAGAGAATTTTTCAAAGTTCATAACACGCTCTAGTAGCGAATTTTTGTGCTAAGGATGAGATGGTGCCAAAATTTTCCTCAACGATTATTGAGGCTTGTTCTACCAAAGAATCAAGGGTGCCTTCAACCGCGTTTGGCTGAGAGATTCCTTCAATGTTTAGCTTTACACTTATCAGCTCAAGCGCCTTTTGCAAATCTGACTCCACAATTTTTTCATTAATTATTTGGCGAGCATTGCTTGTGCGTTCATGAGTTTTTTCAGGCTCAGCCAAATAGCCCGCGAGCAAAACAATTATTCGTTGCTCAAGATACGTAGAGACGTCCTTTAATAAAGGCGTTGAACGCTCCAAGTGAATGATCGAAGTTCCTTGGTGTGAACCATCAGGACTGTGCAAAACGAGAGTGGCTTGACCAGTACGGAACCCCATAGCCTTAGCTGCTACGATATGAGCCATTTCATGGCGGGCAATTGCTTCAACATACCACCGTTGATCCAACTTTACTGGCAATTTCTCCGATGGCAGTTGAGACCAATTCAATATCTTTTCTTTATCCGAGGAATCAAGTTTGTTGAATTCAATTAGGATTTTCTTTGAGCGATCGATGCCGTTCGGGTGCTGCCCCATGATTGATGCGACTGCATCTCTGTAATTTCCCTGTCGAATGGCGCTAGCAAAATTAGCGGAAATAAATTCGGTCGTTGACATGTTTTCTTTCTCTAAGTGCTAGCAAGGTCTAACTAGAATTAGGCGACAGGCTTCCCCATCAAAAGAGTCGCCCATTGCGTAAAATATGACTACCATCCCTCTTAATAGAGAATTTAGGCAAACCTGAAAATATCCAGACGGAAATCGGTCAAGTGCAAACACCCATCATCCCGCGTTTTGTTACAGGCGACTTACATTTCCCGCCCCATCGGGCATCAGTTGCTTGGCCTCGCCCACCACGGTTTCTTTCAAAAACGCCCACACCGCCTGCATGCGCGCCAAATGCTTGGATTCGGCGGGCATGCTCATCCAGAAGGTGCGGGTAAATCGCGCCTCGGCGGGCAGTACGCGCGCCAATACCGGATCGCGGTCGGCCAGAAAGGCGGGCAGCACGGCCAGCCCGGCACCGGCGCGCACGGCCTCGTATTGCGCCGTGATGCTGGTGCTGCGAAACGCAAAGCGCTCGGGTGGGTACAGCTGGTCTAAAAACTGCAGCTCTTTGGTAAACAGCAAATCGTCCACGTAGCTGATAAAGGCGTGGTGGCGCAAATCTTCGCGCTGCGTTACCAGCGGGCGGCGCACCAGGTATTCGCGCTGGCCGTACAGGTGCAGGGTGTAGTCGGCCAACTTGCTGACGATGACCGAGCCGCGCGTGGGGCGCTCCAGCGAGATGACGATGTCGGCCTCGCGCCGCGACAGGTGCAGCATGCGCGGCAGGGCCAGCAGGTCAATCGACAGGTGCGGGTGGCGCTGCGTCAGGCGCGCCAGGTGCGGCGCCAATATCAGGGTGCCAAAGCCTTCGGTGGCGCCCACGCGCACCAGGCCCGATGGCCCGCCACCGGGCACCGGGGCCGAGCGCTCCACGCCCAGCACGGCCGCTTCCATGGCCTCCACGCCGGGCAGCAGGTGGCGGCCCGCCTCGGTCAGCTTGTGCCCCCCGGCCTCGCGCGCAAACAGGGCCGCGCCCATTTGCTTTTCCAGCGCCTGTATGCGCCGGGCTACCGTGGTGTGGTCCACCCCCAGGCGCCGCGCCGCGCCCACCAGCGTGCCCGAGCGGGCCAGTTCCAGAAAATAGCGCAGGTTGTCCCAGTCCATCGTGTCTCCTGAAACGCACTTTTGTGCAAAACTGCACAGCGATAGTGCGTATTTACCCGTTGTTAAAACAATTATGCACAGCTAGGATGCGTGGCCAAACACGTTTTATTCCATCCAAGGAGACACACTGCCATGGGCGCATCCATCCCTACCGTCAAGCTGCTGATCAACGGCCAATTTGTTGAATCCACCACCACCCAGTGGCGCGATGTGGTCAACCCCGCCACGCAAGAGGTGCTGGCCCGCGTGCCGTTTGCCACGCCCGCTGAAATCGATGCCGCCGTGGCATCGGCCAAGGAAGCTTTCAAGACCTGGAAGAAAACCCCCATCGGCACGCGCGCCCGCATCTTCCTGAAGCTGCAACAGCTCATCCGTGAAAACATGGGCGAACTGGCCGCGCTCTTGACCGCCGAGCAAGGCAAAACCCTGCCCGACGCCGAAGGCGACGTGTTCCGTGGCCTCGAAGTGGTGGAGCACGCTGCCAGCATCGGCAACCTGCAACTGGGCGAGCTGGCCAACAACGTGGCCGGTGGCGTCGATACCTACACCATCCTGCAACCGCTGGGCGTGTGCGCTGGCATCACGCCGTTCAACTTCCCGGCCATGATTCCGCTGTGGATGTTCCCCATGGCCATTGCCACGGGCAACACCTTCGTCTTGAAGCCGTCCGAGCAAGACCCCATGGTCACCATGCGCCTGGTCGAGCTGGCCCTGGAAGCGGGCATTCCTGCGGGCGTGCTGAACGTGATCCACGGTGGTGAAGACGCCGTGAACGCCATCTGCGACCACCAAGACATCAAGGCCGTGTCCTTCGTCGGCTCCACCAAGGTGGGCACGCACGTGTACAACCGCGCCACCCTGGCTGGCAAGCGCGCGCAGTGCATGATGGGCGCCAAGAACCACGCCATCGTGATGCCCGACTCGAACAAGGAGCAAACGCTCAACGCCATTGCCGGTGCCGCTTTTGGCGCAGCAGGCCAGCGTTGCATGGCGCTGCCGGTGGTGGTGCTGGTGGGCGAGTCGCAGCAGTGGATTCCTGAGCTGGTGGCCAAGGCCAAGACGCTCAAGGTCAGCGCCGGTACCGAAAAAGGCACCGATGTCGGCCCCGTCATCTCGTGCGCCGCGCTGTCGCGCATCGAGGGCCTGATCGAACGCGGTATTGCCGATGGCGCCACGCTGGAACTCGATGGCCGCAAGCCCAACGTGCCCGGCTTTGAAAAGGGCAACTTTGTCGGCCCGACCATCTTCAGCAACGTCAAGCCCGGAATGGCGATTTACGACCAGGAAATCTTTGGCCCCGTGCTCAGCCTGGTGGCCGCCAAAGACCTGAACGAAGCCATTGCGTTCATCAACGACAACCCCAACGGCAACGGCACGGCCATCTTCACGCAGTCGGGCGCAGCAGCGCGCACCTTCCAGGAAGAAATCGACGTGGGCCAGGTTGGCATCAACGTGCCAATCCCGGTGCCAGTGCCACTGTTCTCGTTCACCGGCTCGCGCGCTTCCAAGCTGGGCGATCTGGGCCCCTACGGCAAGCAAGTGGTGATGTTCTACACGCAGACCAAGACCGTCACGGCGCGCTGGTTTGACGACAGCACCACCAGCCACGGTGTGAACACCACCATCAGCCTGAAGTAAGGCGACCCCACCGGCCTGAGAGCCAAAACCGGCTCTCAGGCCCGCGCAGTAAGCGCGAGCAGCTATAAAAATAAAAGCATCTTCCAAGGAGACACGCCCGTGGACTTTGAACTGACCGAAGACCAGCGCGCCTTTGCCGACACCGCGCGCCAATTCGCCCAGGCCGAGCTGGCCCCCCACGCTGCGCACTGGGATGCCGAAGCCATCTTCCCCCGCGAAGCCATTGCCAAAGCAGGCGAACTGGGCTTTTGCGGCCTGTACGCCCCAGAAAACGCCGGTGGCCTGGCCCTGCCGCGCCTGGACGCCACGCTGGTGTTTGAGGAGCTGGCCGCCGTCGATCCCAGCACCACCGCCTTCATCACCATCCACAACATGGCCACCTGGATGCTGGGCACCTGGGCCACGCCGGAAGTGCGTGCCCAATGGGGCGAGCCACTGACCAGCGGCCAAAAACTCGCCAGCTACTGCCTGACCGAACCCGGTGCGGGCTCGGATGCGGCCTCGCTCAAAACCCGTGCCGAGTTGGTAGGTAACGAATACGTCATCAACGGTGCCAAGGCCTTTATCTCGGGTGCGGGCGCCACCGATGTGCTGGTGCTGATGGCGCGCACGGGCGACGCGGCCTCGGGCGCGGGTGGCATCAGCGCCTTTGCCGTGCCCGCCGATACGCCCGGCATCAGCTACGGCAAAAAAGAAGAAAAAATGGGCTGGAACAGCCAGCCCACGCGCACCATCAGTTTTGACAACGTGCGCATCCCCGCCAACCACCTGCTGGGCCGGGAGGGCGAGGGTTTCAAGATCGCCATGAAGGGCCTGGACGGCGGGCGCATCAACATCGCCACCTGCTCGGTGGGTGCGGCGCAGGGCGCGCTCAAGCAGGCGCAGCAGTACATGCACGACCGCAAGCAGTTTGGCAAGCCGATTGCCAGCTTCCAGGCGCTGCAATTCAAGCTGGCCGACATGGCCACCGAACTGGTCGCCGCGCGGCAAATGGTGCGCCTGGCCGCCAGCAAGCTCGACGCCGGCGCGCCCGACGCCTCCACCTACTGCGCCATGGCCAAGCGCTTTGCCACCGATGCGGGCTTCACGGTCTGCAACGAGGCGCTGCAGCTGCACGGCGGCTACGGCTACATCCGCGAATATCCGCTCGAGCGCCTGCTGCGCGACGCCCGTGTGCACCAGATTCTGGAAGGCACCAACGAGATCATGCGCGTCATCATCGCCCGGCGCATGCTGGACGGCGACGCGCCGGACGCGATTCGCTAGGGTTTTGATAGCTGCTGGCGCTTATCCTGCGGGCGTTAGCGGCTTTTTACCCTTCAAAATCATGCTACGAAGCCCCCTGCCCTGCCCCTGGCCGCCGTGCGCGCTGGCCAGGGGTTGGGCCGGGGCAAAGTTTCAGGCCATTTTGGCCTCTGGCCCTTGTGCAGTGAGCGCAAGCAGCTATTAAAAAGATAGTGTTTTTACCCCCACCAGGAGACTTTCACCATGCAAATCGCATTCATCGGCCTCGGCAACATGGGCGGCCCTATGGCCATCAACCTCGTCAAAGCGGGCCACAGCGTCAAAGCCTTTGACCTGAGCCAGGACGCCGTGGCCAAAGTGGTGGCCGAAGGCGGCCAGGCCGCTGCCAGTGCGCTGGACGCGGTGCAGGGCGCAGAAGCCATCGTCACCATGCTGCCCGCCAGCCAGCACGTGGAGGGCCTGTTCCTGGGCCAAGGTGGCCAAAGCGGCCTGCTGGCCAGCATTGCCAAAGGCGCGTTGATCATCGACAGCTCAACAATAGCCGCCGCCACCAGCCAGAAAGTGGCCCAGGCCGCGCAAGCCGCAGGCATTGATTTCATCGACGCACCGGTATCTGGCGGCACCGGTGGCGCCATTGCGGGCACCCTCACTTTCATGGTGGGCGGGAGCGCTGAACAACTGGAACGTGCCCGTCCGCTGCTCGAAAAAATGGGCGCCAACATCTTCCATGCAGGCAGCGTGGGCGCAGGCCAGACCGCCAAAATCTGCAACAACATGCTGCTGGGCATTTTGATGGTGGGCACGAGCGAGGCCATTGCCTTGGGCGTGGCCAACGGCCTCGACCCCAAGGTGCTGAGCGAGATCATGCGCCGCAGCTCGGGCGGCAACTGGGCGCTGGAAAAGTACAACCCCTTCCCCGGTGTGCATGAAAACGCCCCGGCCAGCAAAGGCTACACCGGCGGCTTTGGCACCGATTTGATGCTCAAGGACTTGGGCCTGTCGCAAGAAAACGCCACCGCCGTGAAAGCCAGCACCCCGCTGGGTGGCATGGCCCGCGCGATTTACGCCGCGCACAGCATCGCCGGGCACGGCGGCGAGGACTTCTCCAGCGTGATCAAGATGCTGCAAAAGCGGGGGTAAGCCCTGCCCGGCTTGTCTGCCCATCGCGGCAGACATCCAGAGCGCTGCGGGATAGGCCCGCAGCGCTTTTTTTATCGCTGGCCTGGCATGTCTGGATGGATGGAAATGCGAAGTATTTTTCGATTACGGTGCGGCGGGCAAGGCAGTACCCTGCGCCGCCTGCGCACCATGCCGCTGCTCCTGTGCGCCGCTCTGCTGGGGGGCTGCGCCCTGTCCAACGCACCGCCCTGCCCCTCCAGCCAGCGCCAGGTCAGTGAGCTGCTGTACTTTGGCACCGCCCAACCCCAAGGGGTGGTGGCTGCACAAGACTGGGCTGATTTTCTGGACAAGGTGATCACGCCGCGCTTTCCCCAGGGTTTGAGCGTGTGGCCAGCGGCGGGGCAGTGGCAGTCTGCCGATGGCACTTTGGTGCGTGAAAACACGTGGGTGCTCCATGTGGTTCACCCCGAAAACGATTCGGCAGAACAAGCGATTGCATCCATCATGACCGCCTACAAAACCCGCTTTCAGCAAGAAGCGGTGCTGCGCGTGCAATCCCGGGTGTGCGTGTCTTTGTAGCGACTTGGCCGCGCCTTCCACACCCAGCCAGCATAAAAAAGCCGACCCCTCAGGATCGGCTTTTTGCATGGCAACGTACCCGGCACCGCAGCGCCGGAGCGGCCGTTTTCAGTGCAGCACAAACACCGGCAGGCTGCTGCGGGCGATGATTTTCTTGGTGTGCGAGCCAAACAGGAACTCGCCCACCGGGCCACGGCCATGGGTAACCATGACGATCATGTCGCAGCCGTGCTTTTCAGCTTCTTCGATGATGGCCTGGTCCACGCCATAGGCGGTGACGGAGGCGCCGGTAAATTCCACGCCAGCGGCCTTGGCACGCTCTTCAAACTGGCCCAGCAGGGCTTGGGCGTGCTCGGTGTTGCGGGCCTCGTGGGCCTTGATGCGGTGGGTGAAAGCATCGGCGTCGTGGCTGGTGGCAGACAGCGGCAGGTCTGGCTCAACCACAAAACCCGTGATGCGCGCGCCCAACTGGGCGGCCAGCGCAATGCTGCCATCCATGGCGCGGTGGGACAGTTCCGACCCATCCACGGGCACGAAAAGATGCTTGTAC
>NZ_JAQUAL010000156.1:0-7804 GCF_028687295.1 Simplicispira sp. | reverse complement strand
GCCCCCGTTTCAAGCAAAAAACGTCTCCAGGACTGATGTAGCGGGCGCTAGCAGCTATCACATCAATAGCAGATGACGCCCGCTGTGGCGGCGCCTCAGTTCACCTTCAGCAAGCGCCAGTCGATGCGGTTGTCGGCGCGGTGGGGCAGTTGCACCTTTTTGGTGGCCGCCCACGGAATCACCTGGTTGTACAGCGGGATGTGCGAGATCAGCTGGTGCTCGGCCAGCAGCGCTTTCTCGATCAGGGCGTTGCGCGTGGCGTGGTCGGTTTCTTTTTTGATGCGCTCGATCAGTGCGTCCTGCTGCGGGTCAGAAAAGCGCCCCAGGTTGAAGTTGCCGTCGCCGCCCGCGCCCGGCGAGCGGACCAGCGATTGCAGCGAGTAGAAGGCATCAAACGTGGGCACGCCCCAGCCCAGAAGGTAGATGCTGGCCTCGTTGCGCTGGATCATCGGGAAGTAGGTGGCAAACGGCTGCGTGCGCAGCTTGGCCTTGATGCCCACCTTGGCCCACTGCGCAGTGATGGCCTGGCATAGCTGCTCGTCGTTGATGTAGCGGCCTGCGCTGCACGCAAAGTCCACCTCAAAGCCCTGCGGGTAGCCTGCCTCGGCCAGCAGCTTTTGTGCGGCAGCGGCGTCATAGGGCCAGCGCACATCGGCCTTGGCCGTCCAGCCGTTGACCTGGCGCGCCACCAGCGCGCCCGTGGGCTGGGCCAGGCCGCGCAGCACCACGCGCTGGATGGTGTTGATGTCGATCGCCTGGTACAGCGCCTTGCGCACGCGCACGTCCTTGAGCGGGTTTTTGCCTTTCACGCTGGCACCGGGCAGCTCGTCGCGGAACTGGTCCATGCCCAGAAAAATGGTGCGGTACTCGGCGCCTTCGAGCACTTGCAGGTTGGGCGTCTGGCGCACGCGGGCCAGGTCTTGCAGGCTGGGGTCAATCACAAAATCCACCTCGCCCGAGAGCAGCGCTGCCGTGCGCGTGGCGTCCGATTTGATGGGCGTCTGGATCACTTCGGTGACGTTGGTGGGGAACTTGCCCTTGCCCCACCAGTGCGGGTTGGCCTGCAACACGGCACGCTGGTCGGGCGTCCAGGACTTGAGCACAAACGGCCCGGTGCCCAGCGCGTTGCGGTGGGCAAAGTTCTCGTCCTTGGACTTGATGTCTTTGGGCTCGGTGGATTTGTTGGCCTCGGCCCAGGCGCGGCTCATCATGCGCAGCTCGGTGAGCTGGTTCAGCAGCACCGGGTTGGGCAGGTTGGAGACGATGTCGATGGTGTGGCTATCGACCTTCACCACCTTGTCGATGCCCTGGGTATAGACGGCGTAGTTGGAGCTTTTGGCCTTGGCGCGCTCCAGCGAGAACACGGCATCATCGGCAGTGAAGTCGCTGCCGTCGCTGAACTTGACGCCCTTGCGCAGGCTCAATCGCAGTTGCGTGGGGCTGGTCTGTTTCCACTCGGTGGCCAGGGCGGCTTCGGGCTTGAAGGTTTTGCTGTTGTATTCGAGCAGCGTGTCGTACACAGCCGAGTGCAGGGTGTTGTTGGGGCCCAGGTTGTGCGCGTGTACGTCCCAGGTGGTCACATCGCCCGAGCGGGCAAAGCGCAAGGTGTTGGCGTGGGCCGCCAGGGGCAGGGTGGCGACCAGGGCCGCTGCCAGAACCAGGGGTTTGAAGTGCATGGCGTTTCGTCCTTCAGACAATACAAAACGCCACTGTGACCCAGCCACGCGGCAAAAGGAACTACTTTTTTAGGGTATCCATATGCCGCGCGGGGGCGCTGCTCACTCGAACGGCTGGGGGCGGCGGGTCTGGTCGCTCGATGGCGGCAGGATGGGCAGCACCATCTTGGGCTGGTCGCCCGTCAGCGTCTTGAGGAAAGCGACGATGTCGGCGTTCTCTTGCGGCGTGAACTTCTTGCCCAGCTGCAATCGGCCCATGGTGTCCACGGCCTCTGGCAGGGTGTCGGCGGCGCCGTCGTGGAAGTAGGGGTAGGTCAGCGCCACGTTGCGCAGCGAAGGCACCTTGAAGTTGAAGCGGTCGGCATCCTTGCCCGTGACGGCCGAGCGCCCCTCCGCAGGGTTGTCGGTCTGGTAGGCCTCGACCACGCCCATTTTCTGGAACGAGTTGCCGCCTACGTTGGGGCCGTTGTGGCAGGCCACGCAGCCACTGGCCTTGAAGGTCTGGTAGCCGCGCAGCTCCTGGGCGGTGATGGCTTTTTTGTCGCCCTTGAGCCATTGGTCAAAGCGCGCGTTCGGCGTGACCAGCGTTTCTTCAAAGGCGGCAATGGCCAGCGTGACCTCGTCGATGCTGAGCTTGTCATTGCCAAACACCCGCTTGAACTCGGCCACGTATTCGGGAATGGAGCGCAGCATGTCCACGGCCAGGTCGTGGGTGAAGGCCATTTCGCCAGGGTTGGCGATGGGGCCACCGGCCTGCTCGCGCAGGTCTTTGGCGCGGCCATCCCAGAACTGGGCCAGGTTCAGGCTGGAGTTGAGCACTGTGGGCGAGTTGATCGGGCCTTTTTGCCACTTGTCGCCAATGGAGGTCTTGAGGTTGTCGGAGCCGCCCATGCTCAGGTTGTGGCACGAGTTGCAGGAGATGAAGCCCGACTTGGACAACCGGGGATCGAACCAGAGCTTTTTGCCCAACTCCACCTTGGCCGGGTGGGTGACACGGTGCGGCTTGATCGGCTCAATGGGCTCTGGGGAGGGGCCTTTGGCATACACAGCGCCGGTGGCCAGCAAGGCGGCGGTGGCGAGTACACCGAGTCGGGCCCGCAAGATCCGGTAAGAGGTCATGGCGACGTCCTTTCTTGCAGCAGGAGCGCCCTGTGCGCCGTGCAATCCCGAACAACCCTGCGTCCTTCGGGCACTGCGAGCCCCCCACTGTGGAGGGATTGTTGAAGTGCCCCGCCCCCCTGCGCTTGACCTATCTCAAGCCAAAACGCTTTCCGCAGGACGAGCACAACGGCGCCGTGTCGCGCAATACCAGAGGCAAGCGCAGCAGGGATCAGGTGGCGCCAGCCCAGTTGTCCAGCTGCAGGCCGGGCACTTTGGCGAATTCGCGGGTGTTGTTGGTGACCAGCAGGGCCTGCTGGCTCAGGGCGTGGGCGGCAATCATGGTGTCGAGCGCGCCAATGGGGGTGCCACGGCGCTCCAGGTCGGCACGCAAGTCGCCATAGGCCCACACGGCGGCATCGTCAAACGGCAGGATGGTCAGCGGGGCCAGAAACATGTCCAGCGCCTGGCGGTTGCGTGCCGATCCGCTTTTGGCCACACCAAACGCCAGCTCGGCAGCCACCACGCTGCACAGCCCCACATCGCCCATGCGGTACTGCTGGAAGCGCGCCAGCACGGCGGGGGGCTTGGCGTTGATGATGTAGATGCAGATGTTGGTGTCGAGCAAGATCATGGGTTGATCTCGTCGCGTTGCTGGGCGTCAGGCTGCTCGCGTGTGAGCACAAAGCCGGGCTCAAACGCGGCAAGAGCGGCTTGCAGTGTTTGCCAGGGGTCGTCTGCGGGCAGCAGCAGCACGCCGTTGCCAAAGTGTTTGACGACCACTTCGGTGCCTGTAAAACGGTATTCCTTGGGCAGCCGCACGGCTTGGCTGCGGCCAGATTGGAAAAGGCGGGCGGTGTCCATGGCGGGCTCCTTGGTTGGTGACTATCAATGGTAGCTACCACCTACAGCTTTGTCCAGCAGCGATTGCGGAGCGGCAAAATTGCTACTAATTAAATAGCATACTGCGCTCTCCAGATAAGGCCTACCGCCCGAATTGGCTGTGATTCAAAATGACCGGTGCAGCTGCGAGTGGCCCGCGCTCAGCATGGGCCACCTCCAGCATGGAGGCACCGCCAGGCGCGCGCCCGTCAGTCGGCCACGGCCACGGGCACACGCGGCGCCAGTGCGCACATCAGCTCGTAGCCCACAGTGCCTGCGGCGTGGGCCACATCGTCGATGGGCAGCACGGCGCCGGTGCTGCTGCGGCCCCACAGCGTCACTTCGCTGCCCCAGCCGGGCTGCAGGCCCGCCGCCAGCACGGGGTTGAGGTCTACGGCCAGCATGTCCATGCTCACGCGCCCGAGCAGCCGGGTGCGCACGCCCGCCACCAGCACGGGCGCGCCGGTGCCCGCATGGCGCGGGTAGCCATCGGCATAACCGCAGGCGGCAATGCCCACCAGGGTGGGGCGGTCTGCGGTAAAGCACGAGCCGTAGCCCACGGTGTCGCCCGCCTGCAATTGCTGCGTGCCGATCAGGCGCGTGGCCAGCGTCATGGTGGGCTGCAAACCCCAGTGCGCTGCCGTGTGCTCGGGGTGGTCGGGGGCGCTGCCGTACAGGGCGATGCCCGCGCGCACCCAGTCGGCGTACACCGCTGGGGTGCCAGGGCGCTGGCGCAGCGTGGCGGCGCTGTTGCACAGGCTGCGCTCGCCGGGCAGGTCTTGCGCGGCGGCGTTGAAGGCCGCCACCTGGTGGGCAATGCCGCGCGCGCCGTCGGCATCGCTGAAGTGGGTCATGAAAGAGATTTCATCGACCTGCGGCAGCGCGTTCAGCCGCGCCCAGGCGCTGCGAAAACGCTGGGGCGTAAAGCCCAGGCGGTTCATGCCGGTGTTCATTTTCAGGAACACGCGGTGCGCCACCTGCGTTTTGTGCGCGGCCAGCATGTCGATTTGCTCGTCGCAGTGGATGGTGTGCCACAGGGACAGACGCGAGCACAGCTCCAGGTCGCGCGGCTCGAACACGCCTTCGAGCAGCAAGATGGGGCCGCGCCAGCCCAGTTGGCGCACGCGCTGGGCCTCGCTCAAGTCCAGCAGGGCAAAGCCGTCGGCGCCGCGCAGCCCCTCAAAAACATGTTCGATGCCGTGGCCATAGGCGTTGGCCTTGACCACGGCCCAGACCTTGGCGTCAGCGGCAGCGGCGCGTGCGCGCGCCAGGTTGTGTTGCAGGGCAGGGGTGTGGATACAGGCGTGGATGGGGCGCGGCATGGCGGCAGACTCAGGGAAGATGCTGGGGATTCTGGCACCGTTGCCCCGGCAAACGCGTGATATAACCGCGCTTCCCTTGCTCCGGCCCCCTCTTTGCCCTGGGCACCAGCCCAGCGGACACCCTCCCCAGTCCCTTGCCATGAAGCGCGGTTTCTACACCATCATGTCAGCGCAGTTTTTCAGCTCGCTGGCAGACAACGCCTTGTTCGTGGCCGCCGTCGAGTTGCTGCGCGCCAGCGGCGGTGCCGAATGGCAACGCGCCGCGCTGGTACCCATGTTCGCGCTGTTCTACGTCGTCCTGGCGCCGTTTGTCGGCGCCTTTGCCGACGCCCAGCCCAAGGGCCGGGTGATGTTCATCAGCAACGCCATCAAGGTGGTGGGCTGCCTGATGATGCTGTTTGGCTCGCACCCGCTGATGGCGTACGCCGTGGTAGGGCTGGGCGCGGCGGCCTACTCGCCCGCCAAGTACGGCATCCTGACCGAGCTGCTGCCCGCCTCGCAACTGGTCAAGGCCAACGGCTGGATCGAGGGGCTGACCATTGCGTCCATCATTTTGGGTGTGCTGCTGGGCGGGCAGCTGGTGGGGCCGGTGGTGGCGCCGCTGCTGCTGTCCATTGACCTGCCCGGGGTGGACACCGGCATCGACACCGCCCCCGAAGCGGGCATTGCCGCGCTGATCGTGCTCTACCTGATTGCCGCCTGGTTCAACACGCGCATCCCGCACACCGGCGTGGAAATGCGCCCCCTGCGCCAAGACCCCGATCGCAGCGTGCTGGCCAACGCGCTGGCCCTGCTGCCCGACTTCCAGCGCTGCAACCGCCGCCTGTGGCACGACAAGCTGGGGCAGATTTCGCTGGCCACGACCACGCTGTTCTGGGGCGTCTCGGGCAACCTGCGCTACATCGTGCTGGCCTGGGCCGCCGTGGCGCTGGGCTACAGCACCACGCAGGCCTCGGCGCTGGTGGGTGTGGTGGCCATCGGCACGGCAGCGGGCGCCATGCTGGCCTCCATGCGCATGAGCCTGGAAGGCGCCACCCGCGTCATTCCGCTGGGTGTGGGCATGGGCCTGCTGGTGATTTTGATGAACTTCATCGACAACATCTGGCTGGCCGTGCCGTTTTTGATCGTGCTGGGGGGGCTGGGCGGTTTTCTGGTGGTGCCCATGAATGCGCTGCTACAGCACCGGGGCCACAACCTGATGGGCGCGGGCCGCTCCATTGCCGTGCAAAACTTCAACGAGCAGGCCTGCATCCTGGGCCTGGGCGCGCTGTATGCGCTGTCCACCAAGTTCGGCCTGTCGGCCTTTGGCGCCATCTCGGTGTTTGGCGTGGTGGTGGCGGGCGCGATGTGGCTGATCCGGCGCTGGCACCTGCACAACTGCACCCACCACCCGCAAGAGGTGGAACACCTGCTGCGCATCGCGCGCCACGACGCCCACCATTGACTTCCATTTTGATAGCTGCTCGCGCTTACCCTGCGGGCGCTACAGGCCGATTTGGCTCACAATGGACACCCCCCAGTTTCAGGAGCCACTGCCATGCACCCACTGGAAGATTTCAACGCCCACAGCACCGACGGCCACAGCGTGCCGCTGCGCCAATACGCGGGCCAGGTGCTGCTCATCGTCAACACCGCCAGCGCCTGCGGGTTCACGCCGCAGTTGGCCGGGTTGCAGGCGTTGCACCAGCAGTACGCGGCCCAAGGGCTGGTGGTGCTGGGGTTTCCGTGCAACCAGTTTGGCGCCCAAGAGCCGGGCAGCAACGCCGAGATTGCGCAGTTTTGCCAGCGCAATTACGGCGTGGATTTTCCGGTGCTGGCCAAGGTGGAGGTCAACGGCGCGGGCGCCCACCCGCTGTTCCAGTGGCTCAAGGCCCAGGCGCCGGGGCTGCTGGGCACCCAGGCCATCAAGTGGAACTTCACCAAGTTTCTGGTGGGCCGCGATGGCCGGGTGATTCGCCGCTACGCGCCGCAAACGGCACCGCACGAGCTGGCTGCCGACATCGAGGCCGCGCTGGCCGCCTGAGCCACGCCTGCCCGGTGAGGGACAGGGCGTGGTGCAGTGGTGCAGCCCATCGCGCCGCTGGTGGCGGCGTACTCCCACCACATGGCGCAAATCACCCCAGCGCATCAGGCACGGGCATGGGTGCCAGCCCCACCAGACCGGCGGGGCCGCCGTCGCTGGGCAGGAAGCGGTCGTGGTACTCCTGGGACTGTACGAATGCGTCAATGGCCCCCAGCACATCGCCCTGGTTATTGAGCACATGGAGCCAGTGTTCGTATCCACTCTGGTCTGGCGTGCGCCCCAGCAGGCCTACGTAGAACAGTGTCACGCTGACTTCCTCGCGCATCAGTTCCTGGTATTCGCTCGATTGGGCAAACCCGGCCAATGCCTCGCCGCGCGTGGTGCCGCCAGCCAGCTGGCCCAGCCAGTAGGCCTTGCCGGGTGCGTCAGGCAACCGGCCCAGCACGTTCTGGTACAGCGTGTCGAGGAAGCCCGCGTTGTCCAGCGCCCCGTACTGGCGCTGGAATTCGCTGCTGTCGGCAAAGCCTTGGGCCACTTGCTCCAGGCTCTGGCCTTGGTTGAGCATTTGCTCCATCCAGTGGGTCATGCCCGCTTCGTCCGGGATGCGCTCAAAGGCGGCAAAGTACAGGCGGGCCAGTGCGCCAGCATGGGTCTGGAATTCGGTGGAATTCAGGAAGGCGTTGGCCACTTGCGCACGGCTTTGCGCGCCACTGCCGAGCACTTCTTGCCAGTAGGTGAGCCCGGCGCCTTCGGCCTCGCGGAACAAAGTGTCGCGGTACAGCTGCATGGCGTAGAGCTTGGGG
>NZ_JAQUAL010000155.1:0-7814 GCF_028687295.1 Simplicispira sp. | reverse complement strand
GCTCATACAGCATTTGTGCTTCGGGCAGCGCGTTTTGCAGGGTGCGGATGCCGGCCAGGGTATTGAGTGCCTCCGGGCTGGCGGGTTGCAGGGCCAGCGCCTTGCGTGCCAGACCCTCAGCGGTATCGATCTCGTTTTGGTCTAACGCCAACTCGGTTTGGCGCAGCAGCCCCCAAAAGCGGGCCGTACTTTGCAGCTTGGCCCATTTGTCCTGGCCCGACAGGGCATAGGCTTGGCCCAACAGTTCCTGCGCTTGGGCGTGCTGTCCTTGGCGCAGACGAATCAGGCCCAGATTGCCAATGCTGTCTGCATCGCGCGGGCGCAATGCCAAAACCAGTTGCAGTTTTTCTTCGGCCAATGCGGCGTTGCCTTGTTCCAGTGCCTGCAAGGCGGCATTGCGCGCCACTTGGGCAGGGTCTTGGGCCCGCTGCTGCACGCGCTCTTGGGCTTGTTGCAGGGCGGCCAGGCGCTCCACCATGGCCGTATCGCCCGGAAAAAGACGCAGGAAGCGCTGCGCTGAACGCGCAGCGGCGGCGTTGTCGCCTTGCTGGGCCAGTGCCCGGCGCCACAGCGCTTGTAGTGCCAAGGTGTCCACATCGGCTTGCCCGGCCAGCGCTTCAATGGCGGACAGCAGCGTGTGTGCCCGCGTGCCTTGCGCCAGTTGCATGTCCAGCAGTGCCAGTTGGTAGCGCGATTCGCCGGTTTGCTGGTAGAGGCGCTGGAGCTGGCGCTGTGCATACGCACCCTGGCCTGTAGCCCCACCGACGATCTGAAAATACTCCAGCGCCAGGCTGCCAATGGTGGGTGGGCCCGCCGGAAACAGTGTGCGCGCCATCTGCGCTGCCTCGTCCATGCGACCAGCGCGTGCCATGAGGCGCATCTGTGCCAGTTTTTCACGCTCAGGCCCGTACACCTGCACCAGCATCTCCAGCTCTTTGGCGAAGGGATTTTGCGGGTGCTGTGCGCGCAAGGTGGCCAAAATGCGCTGTGCTTCTTCGGTCTTGTTTTCACGCAGGGCCAGTTCACCCAAAGAGGCCAAGCCAACGGGTGAATAACGGTCGGCCAGCAGCAGTTTTTCGATCAGCTGGCGTGCCAGATCGGCACGGTTTTTGGCCGACCACATCTGCGCTCCCCGCAGCAGCTCGACTTGGGTGCTGGAGGGTGTGGATGCTTTGGTCTGGGCAAGCGCCTGCACCGGCACACTGGCCACGCAGGCCGCCACCACCACGCACCAGCCGTGGCTGGAGAAAGGGGCGCCACGCATCAGCGCTGCCACCGCACCTGGAGCTGTCCAGAGGCCGTGAATTGGTAAAAATTGTCGTCCCAACCCATGCCAAACAAGGCCAGTGCCTGTTCGTAGTAGGCGTTCTTGCGGACAGGGCGTGCTTGCAGGCGCGTGCGCTGTTCTTGCAGCGCGGTGCTTTCCTGGGTGGCTCGCAAAAAGGGCAGCATGGCCGCCGAAAAGCCCGAGGCAGCTGCGCCGCTGTGCTTTCCACTGAGGATGTCAATGGTTTCTGGCGGGTAGCCGTGCTGGCGGACAAAACGCGCCATGGGTGCCAGCGCGTCCAGCACGGATTGGCGGTCGGGGGCATCGGGGTGCACCATGCCGGCCCACAAATACACGCGAATCGCGTTGTAGCCACCCTGGCCTTTTTCTGCGCCTTCGGTATCTTGCAGGAAGCCTTGTTGGGCGTCGTACAGCGTCCAGTCAGGTGTAAACCCTTTGGGCGACGCGCCAATGATGATGTTGCGCGAGCTGTTGGCCAGCGCACGCCACTCGGGCTGGGGTTGGGTGCGCGCCAGCCACTCCATGACTTGCAGGGGCATGTAGCTGGGGTTCAAGCGCCAACGCTGATCGCCTTGGGTAAAGCCCTTGGGCGCAGGCAGCAGGCTGCGGCCCAGACCGGGCAGATCGGCAGTTTCCTCACGCAGGATGCGCGCCGCCAGCAGGGTTGACAGCGCGCGGTAACGGCGCTCGTTCCACAGACGCCCGGCTTCGCCCAGCGCGTACGCGATCCAGATGTCGGCGTCTGAGGCGGGGTTGCTGTCCATCACGTCCCAGGTGCCATCCGGGCGTTTGCCCCACAGCCAGGCGGGCAAGCGGGTGGTCATGTCGCCTGCGCACAGGTTGTTTTCTGTCCACGCCAGAATTTTTTCGAAAGATGCGCGGTCGTTGGCCACCAGGGCGAAGAACAGGGCATAGGCCTGTGCTTCGGAGTAGGTCTGCCCGGTGCCCTCGGCGCCCGAAAGAATGCGCCCGCCCTCGTTCATGAATTGCGTGCGAAACGACTCCCACGCTGGCCATATTGGTGTGTTGGCTGCCGCTGGGCTGGGTGTCTTGGCGGTGGTGTCGGTTGGCTTGCCCGATGGTGGCGGCACACTGGCGGGCGCTTGGGCTGCCAGACTGGGCAACGGCAGCAACAGGGAGCACAGCCCGGCATACAGCATGTTGCGACGCAGCGATAAATCAGCCATGTTCACCTCTGAGGCGGCGTGCTGCCATGGCGCGCAGTGCACCGTACACGACAAAAGTCACCAACAAGCCGGCGCCAATGCCCAGCAAAGCCAGCAGCAGCGGGTGGCTGTGCAAATGGAACCACAGCCATTGCCACCATGGCAGGCTGCCTACGTAATAAATCGGGTTGATGCGAAAGCTGTCGATCGTTTCAGCGCGCAGCAAAACCAGGTCGCCGCGCATTTGCTGGATTTTTCCTGAGTCGTTCAGTCCGGCGCTGACCCGCTCCATGGCGGCGCTGTCATTGGCCGTCAGGGCCACCACGCTGCGCCCGCTGTGCAGGGGCGACTCAAACCCGACCAGGGCCGCCAAGGCGCCTTCTCCTTCCAAGGTGGTGCGACCGCCCGAAGGCGAGCGTTCCAGGGCCGGGTCGGGCTGGAACCAGTGGGTCAGGGCGCTCATGGCCCGCTCCAGTGGTGCTACGGAGCGTGTTCCGGCCGCGACCAGTGCGGGCAAGTGCTGCTTCCACTGGGCCAGCAGGCCGTCGCGATCGCCCTGCGCTACCAGCAGAATGTCTGTGTCGCGCGCCTGTTCTACCTGTGCTGCCGACAGCAACTTGAAGCGTGTGCCCGGGTAGCCCGTCGATGCGCTCATGCGACTGATGGCCGTCAAGAACACTTGCACATCGGCCGCCGTCGGCTGGTTGGGCAGCACCACGGAGGTTTGCGCCAGATCAGGCACGCGGGTAAACGGAAAGCCGCTGTTGGCATAGGCCGCCAAACTCGGCATGGCGATGTAGTGGTGAAAGCCCGTCAGGTCAATGGTCGATTGTGGGTCAATGGCGGCGATGCGCTCCACGGGCTGCAACGACCGGCATTGGCCCAGATCGTTGGGTGGAATGTAGAAACCAAACTGCAGCCGGTTGTTGCTGCCCAGCATGAAGGCGGGCACTTTCAAGCCGGCATGGGAAGGCAGGCTGCTTTCGTCAAACAGCGGCAGCAGCACCTTGTTTTTGCTGTCGCTGCGTTCACTGCGCGAAGCCAGCGCATAGCTTTCAATGAACTGGTCGTTGATGGACACGTTCAGTGTGCCGGGGTCAGCGTCGTTGCCGGGGGTGTGGCGGTATTTCAAGTCCAGCGGTATGCCCTTGGCATTCCAGGTGAACAAGTCGGGGGCCATGCGGGTGGAGATGCTGATGGTTTCGTTCAGCACCGTGCCGCGCACTTGCAAATCCCGGGGGTTGGGCACCAGTTCGGCCAAGCGCACCGGGCGCTCGCTGGTAACCCAGTTGGGTGCGTCATAGGGGCGCGTGGGTGGTGGATACTCCAGCGCTGTGATAGCCATGCTGGAGCCCGTCAGGGCGGCCCGGTCAAGGGCCAGGGCGTCGGCGGCAATTTGCAGCTGTGCCGCATCCTGGCCCAGCACCAGCAGCAGCTTGGCGCCGGGGGTGTTGGGGTGGGGCAAGAGGGTCAGCGTCGGCTGCTTCACGGGGGGCAGATCGTGCAAAAACGCCGGGCGCTGGGCGTTGGTGGCAAACACCACGGCGTGGCGCTCGGGCAATTGGTCTTCAAACGCCGTGAAGTCGTTGCCCCGGTAGCCAGCCAACATGCCCAGCCAGCTGGCCACGGAGCCCGATGCCTTCAGCACTGCCATGTCCGGCTGCTTGGGGTACACAAAAGCCAGCTGAACCGGGCGGTTGTCGCGCGCATCAAAAAAGGGTGCGGGCAACAAAGCCAGATCGTCGCGCTGGGGCAGTTGGCGCAGCGACAGCGACAGGGTGCTGTCATTGCTCACGCTGGCCCACAGGCTGCTGTGGTTGGGGTTCTCGCACTCGGTGGTGTAGTGGCCGATGAACTGGAAGCGAAACCGGTTGTAGTCGGTGAAGTAGCGCGGATCAATGTCCAGCTCCACCGTTTGCGGCGTACCCAGTTGCTCTTTGTTCAGTACGACGGTTTGTAACAGTTCGTCGTTCAGCATCACCTTCAGGTGCGACAGCCCCGGCAGCAGGGCGGGCGACAGGGTGAATGTCAGGCGCAGTCTGGCTGCCTCCACCAACTCATCGCGGCGCACGCTCACGCCGATGCTGCCCTCGCTCTCGACGCCGCGCAGCGTCAGGGGGTTGCCCAATCCCAGCTGCTTGAAGCTGTTTTTCCACTGGCGCAGCGGCAGCCGCTCCTGGGTGTTTTCCTCCACGGCCATAGCCACCGTGGCGGTGTCTTTGTTTCTGGTGGGTTTTTCCTTGGCGCCAGCAAATGGGGTGACGGCTACGCCACAAGCGAAAAGCGCTGCCAGCCAAGGCTTGGCGGTGAATGGGTTACTGGTCGTCACTGGAGGAGTCTTGAAAGACGCATGGAACATAGTCACGCAAATGCAACAAAATGATGCTTGTCGATGTGAGCGTAAATTTTATGGAGGGATTGATTGCTTTCATCTATTACGTTTTGAAAGCAAATAGTCCATTCAAATTCTTGCGTTGGCGCGAAATTTTCCCCTTGATCCTTGTCACGCAGGGTGCCGGTTTTTGTCAGCGCGGGTGTTGCCTGTCTGGTTAGGTCGGCCATGGCGCCGCTGCCTGCGTGGTATCTTGCGGGCCTTCTTTTGAACTGCCAGATTTACAGCGCCATGCTTGCCAAACGCATCATTCCTTGCCTTGACGTGACCGGTGGCCGGGTCGTCAAGGGCGTCAATTTTGTTGAACTGCGCGACGCGGGCGACCCGGTCGAAATCGCGGCGCGCTACAACGCGCAAGGCGCCGACGAGCTCACCTTCCTCGACATCACTGCCACCAGCGACGGGCGCGACCTGATCCTGCACATCATCGAGGCCGTGGCCAGCCAGGTCTTTATTCCGCTCACGGTGGGCGGTGGTGTGCGCACCGTGGAAGACGTGCGCCGCCTGCTCAATGCGGGCGCGGACAAAACCAGCTTCAATTCGGCGGCACTGGCCAATCCCGACATCATCAACGCCGTCTCCAGCAAGTACGGTGCGCAGTGCATTGTGGTGGCCATCGACGCCAAACGCCGCACGCCCGAAGACGCGCAGCGCCTGGGCCCGGATGGCCAGCCCGTGGGTGCTGGCTGGGACGTATACAGCCACGGCGGGCGCAAAAACACCGGCCTGGATGCGGTGCAGTGGGCTGCCAACATGGCGCAGCGCGGCGCGGGCGAGATTTTGCTCACCAGCATGGACCGCGACGGCACCAAGGCCGGGTTTGACCTGGAGCTGACGCGCGCCGTGAGCGACGCGGTGAGCGTGCCCGTGATCGCCTCGGGCGGCGTGGGCAATCTGGATCACCTGGCCGACGGCATACAGCTGGGCGGTGCCGACGCGGTGCTGGCGGCCAGCATCTTTCACTATGGTGAATACACCGTGCAGCAGGCCAAACAGCACATGGCGGCGCGCGGCATTCCGGTGCGTCTGTAAGCACCAGGCGGCGTTTGGCTGCGGGCTGCGGCGGTGTCTTTTTTGAATGAAATTCACCTCAGAAGCCCGCCAGATAAGCGCAAGCAGCTATCATTTTCATATCAACTGCGGGCCATGCCGCAGTGCAGCAAATCACCGACAATGGGCGCCATGAACTGGATTAACCAAGTGAAGTGGGATGCGCAGGGCCTGGTGCCCGTGATTGCGCAAGAGCAGGGCACGGGCGATGTGCTGATGTTTGCCTGGATGGACCGCGAGGCCCTGCAAAAAACAGCCGAACTGGGGCGCGCCGTGTACTTCAGCCGCTCGCGCGGCAAGCTGTGGTTCAAGGGCGAAGAGTCCGGCCATGTGCAAACCGTGCATGAAATCCGCCTCGACTGCGACAACGACGTGGTGCTGCTCAAGGTCACGCAGCAGGGCCACGAGCCGGGCATTGCCTGCCACACGGGGCGCCACAGCTGCTTTTTCAGCGTGCTCAAAGAAGGCGCCTGGCACAGCGTCGATCCGGTCTTGAAAGACCCGCAAACCATCTACAAGTGATGCCCATGAGCACAGCCCCTGACTCCACACCCCACACCGCTGAAGAAGGCGCCCTGGCGCGCCTGGCCGCCATCATTGAAAGCCGCAAAAGCGCCAACGGCGGCGACCCGCAAGCCAGCTACGTGGCGCGCCTGCTGCACAAAGGGCCGGACGCTTTTCTGAAAAAAATCGGCGAAGAGGCCACCGAGGTGGTCATGGCCGCCAAGGACGCTGACCACGGCGGTGATGCTTCCAAGATCATCTATGAAGTGGCCGATTTGTGGTTTCACTCCATGGTGGCGTTGGCGCACTACGGGTTCTCGCCCGCTGACGTGGTGGCAGAACTGGTGCGCCGCGAAGGCACCAGCGGCATCGAAGAAAAAGCGCTGCGCAAAGCGGTTGCGCGCGCCGAGCAGGAGGGCAGTTCCCCATGAGCGACATCATTGACGTCAAAACCGAGGCCGAAAAAGCCGAGGGCCTCAAAGCCTGGGGCTGGGTCAGCTATGTGCTGCACCTGATCGTGGCGGTGGGTGCGGTGGTTCCGGGCGCACAGCCCGGTGCAGCGCTGCTGCTGATCGCTTTGGTGATTGACTTGGTCAAGCGCGGTGATGCCGAGGGTTCCTGGCAGGCCAGCCATTTTTCGTGGCGCATCCGTACTGTGTTGTGGGCGGGTGTGTTGTACCTGGTGACAGCGCCGTTGTGGCTGCTGTTTTTGTTTCCGGGCTGGGTGGCCTGGGCACTGATCTCGCTGTGGTTTCTCTACCGCATCGTGCGTGGCATGGTGGCCATGAACAAAGACCAGGCGCTGGATGTCTGAGCCCGATACCCGGCGCAGCATCAATCTGGCGTTGCAAGGCGGTGGGCCGCACGGTGCGCTCACCTGGGGGGTGTTGGACGCGCTGCTGGAAGACGGGGAGATAGCGTTTGACAGCATCAGCGGCGCCAGCGCAGGCGCCATGAATGCGGTGGCTGTGGCGCACGGGTTTGCCCAAGCCGCGCAGCGGTACCACGATCCCGATGATGTGCGCCAAGCCGGTGCCGATTTGGCGCGGGCCACGCTCACGCGGCTCTGGGAGGGCACTGGTGCCATGGGCAACATGGCCTGGAGTGCGCCGTTGTCACAGGTGTTTCCGGGACTGGCGATGATGACGCCTTGGCTGGCGCCCGCGCAGGTCAATCCGCTGGACATCAACCCGCTGCGCGACTTGCTTGAGCGCGAGGTCGATTTTGACGTGCTGGCCGCTTCCAGCGCCGCCCCCAAGGTGTTTGTCTGTGCCACCAATGTGCGCACCGGGCACGGCGAAATCTTCTCGGGAGCGCGCCTGACGGCAGATGCCGTCATGGCCTCGGCCTGCCTGCCGCTGGTGTTCAAGGCGGTGGAGATCGGCGGCGACGCTTACTGGGATGGCTGCTATTC
>NZ_JAQUAL010000154.1:0-7860 GCF_028687295.1 Simplicispira sp. | reverse complement strand
AAGGCCAAGGGGCGCGATCGGGTCGAAGCCGCCGTGGCGGCAGCGCTCAGCGACCCTGCGTAAGCCCCAGAAAGTGGTCGAGCATATGGAAGTGGTCTTCAAAAAACCGGTCTTCCAGGGCGGCCAGATGGGCAACGGGCACCCACTGCGCCTGTAGCGCATCGTCGTCGGCCTGCACGGCAGGCAGGGGCATATCGCCCAGGTCAAAGTAGTGCGCGTGCGTGATGGTGCGCCCGCGCTGGCTGCGGTCGGGGTGGTCAAACACGGCCACCGATTGCAGCGCGCTGCGCAGTTGCGCCTCGGACACGGCGCAGTGGGTTTCTTCGGCCAGCTCACGCAGGCACGATTGCCAGAGCGTTTCACGCTGTTCAATGAAGCCGCCGGGCACGGCCAGTTGGCCCTTGCCGGGTGCGTGGGCGCGTCGGATCAGCAGCACTTGGTTGCGGCAACGCAGCACCGCGTCCACAGTGACAAACACGGGCGGGTAGGGGGCATTGGCCCAGGACTGGCGGTGCGCACGCAGCACGCGCCACTCTTCTTGCAGCGTGGTGTATTCGGTTTGCTGGGCAAAGGTGCCCAGGGCGGTCAGGGTGCTGGCGGGGATCTGGTCGGCCAGCGGTGCCAGCGCTGCTGTGGCGGTGGCGGGCGTGGCGCCAAAGTAGGCGTTGCGGATGGTGGTGGCGTCGATGCTGCCCTGGCGCTCCATGGGGATCAGTGTCCAGCCCGGAAACGCGCTGAGGTAGCTGCTGGTGGCGTCCTTGAAGTGGCCTACCAGGCCGATGCGCGCGTTGGCTGGCACCTGCTGCGCCACACTGGCGCGCACAGCCTGCACCCAGCGCGCTTCGTTGTAGTAGTCGCGCACCGGCAGCACATGCAGGCGCGCGCGGTCGGCTTCGGGCAGGGCGTCGCACAGCATGGCTGCGCGCTCTTGCCAGGTGAACGGGTTTTTGGGTGAACGCACTTGCCAAGCCGATCCCATCACCACGATGGTTTGGCGGGCGCTGTCCAGGGCACGCCGCAGCAGCGCCAGGTGGCCATGATGGACTGGCTCGAAGCGGCCGATGAGGATGGCGGTGTCGTACATGTGGCGGGCCTGGCAAGGCCTTGGTAAGCATCAGAAAAGTGAGCTGCTCGCGCGCACCCCTATTGGGCTGGAGCCACTTTTTACTTCAAAAAAACCCCTGGCGGTGGTGCTGCCGCCAAGGGGGTGTGCTCGGGGTCTTTACAGGCCCGCAGCCGCGCGCAGCACTGCCGCTTTGTCCGTGCGCTCCCAGGTGAACTCGGGTTCGTCGCGGCCAAAGTGGCCGTAGGCAGCGGTTTTTTGGTAGATCGGGCGCAGCAGATCCAGCATCTGGATGATGCCCTTGGGGCGCAGGTCAAAGTGCTCCTGCACCAGTTGGGCGATCTGCGCGTCGGGGATCAGGCCGGTGCCCTCGGTGTACACGGTGATGTTCATCGGACGGGCCACACCAATGGCATAGGCCACCTGAATCTGGCACTGGCGGGCAATGCCCGCAGCGACGATGTTCTTGGCCACATAGCGGGCGGCGTAGGCGGCGCTGCGGTCCACCTTGGTTGGGTCTTTGCCACTGAAGGCACCGCCACCGTGCGGGCAGGCACCGCCGTAGGTGTCCACGATGATCTTGCGCCCGGTCAGGCCGCAGTCGCCTTGCGGGCCGCCGATGACGAAGCGGCCGGTGGGGTTGATGAGGTATTGGGTGTCCGCCGTCAGCCACTCGATAGGCAGCACGGGGCGGATGATTTCTTCGCGGATGGCCTCATAGAACTCGGGCTTCATCTTGTCGCCCAGGCTCATCTCGGGCGCGTGCTGGGTCGAGAGCACCACGGTGTCAATGCTGTGCGGCTTGCCATCGACATAGCGCAGCGTGACCTGGCTCTTGGCGTCGGGGCGCAGGAAGGGCAGGCGGCCATCTTTGCGCAGCTGGGCCTGGCGCTCGACCAGGCGGTGCGCGTAGTAGATGGGCGCGGGCATCAGCTCGGGGGTTTCGTCGCAGGCGTAGCCGAACATCAGGCCCTGGTCGCCAGCGCCGGTGTTCAGGTGGTCGTCTGACGCATGGTCCACGCCCTGGGCGATGTCGCTGCTTTGCTTGTCGTAGGCCACGAGCACGGCGCAGCCTTTGTAGTCGATGCCGTATTCGGTGTTGTCGTAGCCGATGCGCTTGATGGTGTCACGCGCCACCTGGATGTAATCCACGTTGACGCCGGGCTTGGCGGTGATTTCGCCTGCCAGCACCACCAGACCGGTGTTGGTCAGCGTCTCGGCGGCGACGCGGGCGCTGGGGTCTTGCGCCAGGATGGCGTCGAGGATGGCATCCGAGATTTGGTCTGCCACCTTGTCGGGGTGGCCTTCAGAGACGGATTCGGAAGTGAAGAGAAAGTCGTTCGCCATTTGAATAAACTCCTGTGTCTTGGCAAGTGGGGCGTTGCCCTCGGCTACAGGAGCTTTCGGCGAACGCTTTAGCAGCTTTGTTTAACGTCGCCCTGCAAGTTGCTCATTTAACTCAGCGACCCCTCTATTCTAATGCCCGTCGTTTTTCGGCTCTTTTCCGTATTTCCCCTGTGGCTGTTGCACGCGCTGGGCGCTGCCATGGGCTGGGTGACGTTTGCCGCATCGCCCACGTACCGACGCCGCTTCATCGACAACGCTGCGCTGGCGGGCTACCGCTTTGCCGATGTGCGCGCCGCCGTGGCCCACGCCGGGCGCATGGTGGCCGAGCTGCCGCGCCTGTGGCTGGGCGCGCCGCCGCCGTGCCGCCTGGTGGGCGAGGACTGCGTGGAGCGCGCTTACGCCGCTGGGCGCGGCATCATTTACCTGACGCCGCACCTGGGTTGCTTTGAGCTGTCGGCCCAGGCCGCTGCGCGCCGCTGGAGCGCACAGCATGGCCCCATCACCGTGCTGTACCGCCCGGCACGCCAGCCCTGGCTGGCCAGGGTCATGGAAACCGCGCGCGACCGCCCCGGCATGCAGGCTGTGCCGACCACGCTGGCGGGCGTGCGCCAGATGATCAAGGCGCTGCGCCGGGGCGAGGCCGTGGGCCTGCTGCCCGACCAGGTGCCGCCCGAGGGCCAGGGCCTGTGGTCGCCCGTGTTTGGCAAAAACGCCTACACCATGACCTTGGCCGCACGCCTGGCCCAGCAAACCGGCGCTGCCGTGGTGCTGGTGCGCTGCGAGCGCCTGCCCTGGGGGCGTGGCTATGTGGCCCACTTTGAGCCCCTGCCTGCGCCGCTGGATGCGGCACTGGAAGCTGCCGTAGGCCAGATCAACCAGGCCATGGAGCAGCTGATTCGCCAGTGCCCGCAGCAGTATTTGTGGGGCTATGGCCGCTACAAGCAGCCGCGCACCGAAACCGCCACCGGGGTGGCAGCGTGAGCGGGCGCTTGGGCGTGTGGCTCATGGGCCTGCTGGCGTACCTGCCATTGCCGGTGCTGCGGGGGCTAGGCTGGGTGCTGGGGCGCATTCTGTTCGTGCTGGTGGTGCCCCGGCGCAAGATTGCATTGCGCAACCTGGCGCTGTGCTTTCCGCAGGCCAGCCCAGCCCAGCACCGCGCTTGGGCGCGCGAGGCGTTCGTGGTGTTTTGCCAGACTTTTCTCGACCGCAGCTGGCTGTGGTCGGCGCCGCGCGAGGTGGTGCTGCGCCGCGTCAAGCTGCAAGGCGCGCTGCACGAGCTCGATGGCGACACGCCCACCATCATTTTTGCGCCGCACTTTTATGGCATGGATGCGGGTGGCTTGGCGCTGCCTTTGCACACCACGCGGGCGTTCACCTCGATTTTCTCCACCCACCCGAACCCGGCGCTAGACGCTTGGTTTATGCGCGGGCGCCAGCGTTTTGGTGATGTGCGCATGCTCAACCGCGCCGATGGCGTCAAGCCCATCATCTCCAGCCTGCGCAAGGGCGGGTTGCTGTATTTGCTGCCCGACATGGATTTTGGGCCGAACGAGTCCATCTTCGTGCCCTTCTACGGCATGCAGGCGGCCACGGTGCCGTCGCTGTCGCGGTTTGCGCGGCTGGGCCGGGCCAAGGTGGTGGGCATGGTCACGCGCCTGACGCCCGAGGGCTATGTGGCCGAAATCACCCCCGCCTGGGAGCACTTTCCCACCGACGACGTGGCCTTTGATACCGCGCGCATGAATCGCGAGTTGGAGCGCTACATCAACCCCATACCGGGCCAGTATTACTGGGTTCACAAACGCTTCAAGACCAGGCCACCGGGTGAGCCTTCGGTGTATTAACCAAATCAGGCTCCAGCGCTTGCTGGGTGGGCGCAAGCAGCTATCAATTCAGGAGTTTATGGCTGGCTGACTGGCGGGCAGCAGGCGCTCAGGAGGCGTTTAGATAAAAAATGCTTCCAGCCCTTGCGCAGTATGCGCAAGCAGCTATTGTTTAAATAGCAATGGTGCGCCCGGCCAGGGGCGCAAACGCGCTCAATCCAGCGCGGGCGGCTCGGCCTCGGCGGCCTCGCTGGCGGCATCGGTGGCGAGTGCCTCGGGCTGCGCAGCCACCGCTGGGTGTGCCCACTGCCACAGCAGTTGCGCGGCTTCGTCCACGCCTTGTTTTTTCAGCGCGGAGAACATCCGCACCTCGCCGCCGCCCGTTTGCAGCCGGGCGATCGACAGCGCTTTGGCCTGTTCTGCGCGCGTGAGTTTGTCGGCTTTGGTCAGCAGCACCAGAAACTTCAGTCCCTCTTCGACACGCGGGCGCACCACTTCGAGCAGGGCCTCGTCCAGTTCGGTCAGGCCCAGGCGCGGATCGCACAGCAGCACGATGCCCGTGAGGCTCTCGCGGCTGACCAAATAATTGACCATCACCTGCTGCCAGCGCATTTTGTCCGAGCGCGACACGGCGGCGTAGCCGTAGCCGGGCAGATCGGCCAGTACGGCGTCGGTAATGCCCTGGCGGCCCAGCGAGAACAAATTGATGTGCTGCGTGCGCCCTGGTTTTTTGGACGCAAAAGCCAGCTGTTTTTGCTGCGTCAGCGTGTTGATGCAGGAGGATTTGCCCGCGTTGGAGCGGCCGACAAAGGCGATTTCGGGCACGTCAATGACGGGCAACTGGTGCAGTTGCGCTGCGGTGGTCAGAAAGCGCGCGGTGTGCATCCAGCCCATGGCGGTGCGGGCGTCGGGGGCGGTGGGGGCGCCGTCGGCGGCGGGCACGGAAAGAGGGGGGGTCATGGGCAAATCAGGGACGATGGAGTCGCATTGTAGAATCGCGTGGTTTTGCGCCACCACCAACAAGTCCCTGATATGAAGTTGCTCGCCTCCTTGCTCATGGCTGCCGCGCTGGCAGCTCCCGCTTTCCCTGCCTTGTCCCAGGCAGCCAGTCCGGCCAAGCCTGATCTGGCAAAAGGCGAGGCCAGCTATGCCGCTGTCTGCGTTGCCTGCCATGCAGCCGACGGCAATTCCACCATCGCCGCCAACCCCAAGCTGGCACAACAGCACCCTGAGTACCTGGTCAAGCAGCTGCAAGAATTCAAGTCTGGCAAGCGCGCCAACGCGATCATGCAAGGCTTCGCCGCCACGCTGACCGATGCAGACATGAAGAACATCGCTTGGTGGGTGGCCACCAAGCCCGCAGCGCCCGGCTTTGCCAAAGACAAAGAGCTCGTCAAACTCGGTGAGCGTATTTACCGTGGCGGTATTGCCGATCGCAACATCGCCGCCTGCGCTGGTTGCCACAGCCCCAATGGCGCTGGCATTCCCGGCCAATACCCTCGCCTGAGCGGCCAGCACGCCGACTACACCGCTGCCCAGCTGGTGCAGTTCCGCGATGGTGTGCGCACCAACAGTGCCCAGATGACCGGTGTGGCCGCCAAGCTCAATGACCGCGAAATCAAGGCGGTGTCGGACTACATCGCCGGGCTGCGCTGATATCCGGACGTCGCCCGCGCCACGCTCTGCCATTGCAGAGCACGGTGGTGCGGAACCAACCGCCAGCAACAGACCCCAAGACAGGCGGGCCCATCCTCCAGATGGCCCGCCTCTTTTTATTTCGGCTCCGTACCATCCTTGTCCATGTCTGATTCTTCCCAAGGCGTTCGCTCCCGCGCGGGCTCGCAGGCTCTGCGTGCCAGCATGGAGTTGCTGGCCTCCATGCGCTTTGCCATCGCGCTGCTGACGGTGATCTGCATCGCCTCGGTGATTGGTACGGTGCTCAAGCAGCACGAGCCTGCTGTCAATTACGTCAACCAGTTCGGGCCGTTCTGGGCCGAGCTGTTTGCCGCGCTCAAGCTCAATGCGGTGTACAGCGCCTGGTGGTTCTTGCTGATTCTGGCGTTTTTGGTCACCAGCACGTCGCTGTGCATTGCGCGCAGTACGCCCAAAATCCTGACCGATCTGAAGACGTACAAAGAAAACATCCGCGAGAAGAACCTCAGCGCTTTCCACCACAAAGCGCAGGCAGAGCTGGCAGGCGATGCCGCCACCGAGGCCCAGCGCATCGGTCAGATGCTGGTGGGTGGTGGCTGGAAGGTGAAGTTGCAGCAGCGCGATACCCCCGCAGGTGCTGGCACTGGCTGGATGGTGGCCGCCAAGGCGGGTGCGGCCAACAAAATCGGCTACATCGCTGCACACAGCGCCATTGTGCTGGTGTGCATTGGCGGTCTGCTCGATGGTGACCTGATCGTGCGCGCGCAAATGTGGTTCAACGGCAAGGTGCCCTACAACGGTGGTGGTTTGATTTCCGATGTGGCGCCCCAGCACCGCCTGAGCGAGCGCAACCCCACCTTCCGTGGCAACCTGCTGGTGGCCGAGGGCACGCAGTCCAGCACCGCCATTCTGAGCCAATCCGATGGCATCCTTTTGCAAGAGTTGCCCTTTGCCATTGAGCTGAAGAAATTCATCGTTGAGCACTACTCCACGGGCATGCCCAAGCTGTTTGCCAGCGAAATCATGATCCACGACAAAGCCACGGGCGAGGTCACGCCAGCGCGCATTGAAGTCAATCATCCGGCCAGCTACAAAGGTGTGGAGATTTACCAGTCCAGCTTTGACGATGGCGGCTCATCGGTGCGCTTGCAGGCGCTGCCCATGGCAGTGGGTGCGCAACCGTTCAAGGTGGAGGGCACGATTGGCGGAACCTCGCAGCTGATCAAGGGTGCGGGCAGCGATACCTTGACACTGGAGCTGACCTCGCTGCGCACCATCAACGTCGAAAATTTTGCCAATGGCAGCAGCCCGGCTTCGGGTGTGGACGTGCGCAAGGTGGATTTGCGCCAGTCCATTGACGCCCGTCTGGGGGCCGCCAACAAGACCGTGACACAAAAAGAATTGCGCAACGTAGGCCCCAGCATTGGCTACAAGCTGCGCGATGCCGCTGGCCAGGCCCGTGAGTTCCACAACTATATGCTGCCCATCGACATGGGCGATGGCGGCCCGGCGATGTTCCTGCTGGGTGTGCGCGACAGCCAGGCCGAGCCTTTCCGTTACCTGCGTGTGCCTGCCGATGCCCAGGGCAGTCTGGATGGCTTCATTCGTTTGCGTGCAGCACTCAACGATCCTGCCGCACGCGAACTGGCCGTGCGCCGCTATGTGGCACAGGCAGTGGATGCCTCGCGCACCGAACTGGTCGAGCAGTTGACCCAGTCGGCAACGCGGGCGCTGGCCTTGTTTGCCGGTGGTGTGGGGGAGGATGGCAAGTACCAGGGTGGGCTGCCCGCAGTCTCTGCTTTCATGGAGGTCAACGTGCCTGAGGCAGAGCGTGCCCGTGCGGGTGAGGTACTGGTGCGCATCCTCAATGGCGCGCTGTTCGAGCTGGCCCAGATCACGCAACAGCGCGCTGGCCTGGCACTGCTGGAGCCCAGCACACAGACCCAGGGTTTCATGACCCAGGCGGTGCTGGCC
>NZ_JAQUAL010000153.1:0-7896 GCF_028687295.1 Simplicispira sp. | reverse complement strand
CAAGGCGCTGCACATTGCCGACCGGGGCTATGTGCTCGAAAACGGCCATGTGGTGCTGGAAGACACCGGCGCCAACCTGCTCACCAACCCCGAGGTGCGCAAAGCCTACCTGGGCGCCTGAGCGCCCGGCAAGTGCGTGCTGGCAAGGCAGTGCCTTGCTTTGCCAGCACGCTGCAAATATTCAATTTTGATAGCTGCTCGCGCGCACCAGCACTGGACCAGAGCCTGATTTAATCCTCAGAAAAGATGAAAAAACAAGGGACTATCGTGCGCTGGGACGCATCGCGCGGCTTTGGTTTCATCCGCAGTCCCAGCACTTCAGCAGACGTTTTCTTCCATGTGCGCGATTTTCGCGGTGCGCCCGAGCCGACCGAGCGCATGGCCGTCGATTACGAAGAAATCCATGTCGGCGGCAAAGGCCCCCGGGCCATGGCGGTACGTCCCCGTGCAGACGGGTACAGCGCACCGATGCCCTATGCACCCCGGCATGTGGGTGCAGCCCCTACCGCGCGCCAGCACCCCAGCCCGCAACGCCCCGCCCCGCAGCGCACTGGCACACGCGGAGGCCGCGCCCCTGCGCAGGCACCCGGGCCAGCCCGTGGCCACGCCTTGGCCATGCTGCTGGTGCTGGTCTGGCTGGGCCTGGTTGGCTGGGGGCTGTGGAGCGCGCGCCTGCCGCTGTGGTCTGCGGGCGCCTTGCTGGGCCTGCAACTGGTGACAGTGTGGACATATGCCCGCGACAAAAACGCCGCACGCGCACGCGCCTGGCGCACCAGCGAAAACCAGCTGCACCTGCTGTCGCTGCTGGGCGGCTGGCCCGCCGCTTGGTGGGCACAGCAAAACCTGCGCCACAAAACCAGCAAATCCTCGTTCCGCACGGTGTATTGGCTCACCATCGGGCTGCACTGCGGCGCACTGGTGCTGTGGCTATGGCACGGCCCTGAAAAACTATTATTTTGATAGCTGCTATCGCTCACCCATATTGGCCTAGAGGCTGATTTGATTCCTAAAAATACAGTGCACCATCCCGCGCTGGGTGGCGCCTAGAAGCTTTCCCATTCGTCGCTGTTCACCTTGGCAGGCTGGTGGGAAACAGGTGCCGCAGGCTTTTTGGCAGCCAAAGCGGTTCTTGCGCCGGACGGTGCCAAGGGGTGCAGCGGTGGGGCCTTTGCCGGGGTGAATCCGCTGCCCGCTGGCAGGGCATTGCGGGGTGCCTGGGTGGAGTCGAGCTTGAACACTTCCACCGCCCCCACCAGGGCCTGCGCCTGCTGGCTCAGGCTGCTGGCCGCAGCGGCCATTTCTTCCACCAGGGCTGCGTTTTGCTGGGTGACCTGGTCCATTTGCGTAACGGCCTCGCCCACCTGGGACACGCCCGTGCTTTGCTCGCTGCTGGCGGCACTGATCTCGCCCATGATGTCGGTCACGCGGCGGATGGCGCCCACCACTTCGGTCATGGTGGAGCCCGCCTTGTCCACCAGCTGGGTGCCCTCTTCCACCCGCTCCACGCTGGCGGAGATCAGGGCCTTGATCTCCTTGGCAGCGTCGGCGCTGCGCTGGGCCAGGTTGCGCACTTCGCCCGCCACCACCGCAAAACCACGGCCTTGTTCGCCAGCGCGGGCCGCCTCCACGGCAGCGTTCAGGGCCAGGATGTTGGTTTGGAACGCAATGCCATCAATGACGGTGATGATGTCGGCAATCTTCTGGCTGCTGTCGTTGATGCCCTTCATGGTGGTGATGACCTCGGCCACCACGTCACCGCCCTGCGCGGCCACGGCAGATGCGCTGACCGCCAGTTGATTGGCCTGGCGCGCGTTGTCGGCGTTTTGCTTGACGGTGGAGCTGAGTTCCTCCATCGACGCAGAGGTTTCCTGCAACGCGCTGGCCTGCTGCTCGGTGCGCATCGACAGGTCGTTGTTGCCGGAGGCAATCTCGGCGCTGGCCGAGGCCACGCCCTGCGCGTTGTCCCGCACGCCTGACACCACATGCGCCAGGTTGTCGCGCATGGTGGTCAGGCCGGTGAGCAGGTGGGCGATTTCGTCGCGCCCCTGGACATAGATGGACACGGTGAGGTCGCCGCGCGCCACGGAATCGGTAATGTCCACGGCATTGCCCAGCTGGCGCGAAATCTGGCGCACCATGGAGCCGCCCACCAGCACGGCCAACAACAGGCCCAGCACCACTGCGCCGGCGGTAAGCACCCAGATGGTTTGGTACGTGGCGGCAGCCTGGTCGTAGCCCATCCGGGCCTGGTCGAGTTGCACCTGTATGAGCCGCCCCAGCACGTCTTGCAGCGGGTCCATTGCCGGGTACAGCTCGCTGGCGGCAAAGGTGGTCAAAGCGGCCATATCGCCAGATTTGAAATGCCCTATCAGCTTCTCAGTGGCTGCATCTGCCGTGGCCTGTAGCGGCTTTAACTGCTCCACCAGCCGGCTCTCTTCGGGCACCAGCTTCGTCGCCAGGTACGCGCTCCAGTGGGTCTCGATCAACTTGCGTGCATCCGCTACCGACTGCAGGCCCTGCGCGGCGGTCATGCCCCCATCGCGCACCTTGTGAGCGGCATCTACCACGTTGACCGCATACATGTCGGCCACGATCTTGATTTGCTTGAGGGGAATCACCCGGTCTTCGTACACCGATTTGAGCCCGGCATTGGACTGCCCCATGCCCAGCAGACCGATGCCCCCGACAAGCAAAACCAGGCAGCACAGCACGGCCAGAAGTCCCGTCAGGCGGGTGGATATTTTCAGGTTGCTCATGGGAATCTTCTTTGAAAAATCCAGGGCTTTCGTGACAACGGCAGGCCCTGTGTGGGAGGGTTTCTTCTTCAAGGGTGGGAGCGATGCAGCCGCGCGCGCCGATGGCGCACAAGCACCCCCCGTCTGGGACAGCGAGCGGGGGCAGAAGAGTTTTTTTTCATGGCGCCACCTTTTGCAATTTTTACCAAAGTTATCATATTTTAATGATAAAAATGATTTTATGTAAAAATTTGCTGAGGCATCCATCTCTCTGAAAAATGCGCCGCCATGGGCATTGCGCCCCACCGGCGTTGACGCGAATTTGATGGGCTGGCCCCCAAGCTTTTCTGAATCTTGACGGGCCTTTGCCTAGAGTGAAGCTCTCTAAACCACAGGCGCTCCCTGCTGCGCGCCAGTCCCATGAAGCCACTCGCCATCCTCCAGCACGAGCCCACGCAAGGCCCAGGTTTCCTGTGTGAATACCTGCACCGCCATGGCATTGCCTTTCGCATTTTTCACCCGGCCCAAGGGCAGGAAAGCCCCCTCCAGGCACGCGACTTCAGTGGTGTTGTGGTGCTCGGCAGCGACCACAGCGTCAATGACGACTGCCCGTGGATCAGCGCCGAGTTGCAGTTGCTTCGTGGTGCCCTGGCCAGCGACATACCGGTGCTGGGCCATTGCTTTGGCGCACAGTTGCTGGCGCGTGCCATGGGCGCGCGGGTATGGCGCAATGCCTGCCCCAACATTGGTTGGAGCCGCGTCTGGATCACCCCCACCGCCCAGGGTGCGTTGGGGCACAAAACGCAGGCCACGCTGTTCAACTGGCACTACGACACCTTTGAGATTCCACGGGGGGCAGCACGCACCATGTACGGCAAGCACTGCCTGAACAAAGGCTTCGTGAAGGGCCGCCATTGGGGATTTCAAGGCCACCTGGAAGTGACCGAAGCCAGCGTGCGCGCCTGGTGCCGACAAGGCCGCCAGGAACTGTCATGCGCCCAAGGCCCTGCGGTGCAGACCGAGGCCCAAATGCTGCAATCGCTGCCCCAGCGCACCCAGGAGCTGCATGCCGTGGCCAGCGCAGCCTATGGCACCTGGGCGCAAGGGCTGGTGCGGCCTTGCGCCGTGGCGGTGCGCACGCGCATGTAGCAGTTCAGCGGCTGCGCCCGGCGGGTCACTCGGTGCTGGCGGGCCAGCCCACGCGGCCCTGGCCCTGGTCGTTGATGCGCTGCACAAAGGCGTCGGCCTGTGCGGCGGGCAGGCGCAATTGCAGCGTGACCAGGGAGGCGTGCTGCACGTCCAGCAGCTGCGCGCCTGCGGCCTCGATCTCGCGGCGCAGCAGGCCCTCCAGGGCGTAAGGCACCAGGCAGTGCAGCATGGTCATGCGCTGCAAGGGCACTTTGCTGGCGCCCAGCAGGGCCTGGGCCACGCAGTCGGTATAGGCGCGCACCAGTCCGCCCGCGCCCAGCTTGACACCGCCAAAGTAACGCACCACGGTGGCCTGCACGCCCTCCAGGTCGTGGTGGCGCAGCACGTCCAGCATGGGGCGCCCGGCGGTGCCACCGGGCTCGCCGTCGTCCACCGCCGCCGACTGCCCGCCCGCCAGCAGTGCCCAGCAGATGTGCGCCGCGCCCGGGTGCTGCTGCCACAGCGCATCGACCTGGGCCTGCGCGCTGGCGCGGTCGGGCATAGGCTGGATGCAGCCAATAAAGCGGCTTTTCTTGATGGTGAGGTCGCTGTGGACGGGTGCAGAAAGGGTGAAGGCCATGTTTTATAGGATAAATCAGGCACTGGCCTGGTGCTGGCGCGCCCCCACACCAAAGGAACAACCGCCCCCATCCGGCTATAACACACCATTACAGACACTACACTTCGACATCAATTTAGCCACGCCGCCACGACTGCCGTCACGGGCACGACTCCCATGCTGATACACCCCAGTCACCAGCCTGCAGCCAGCCAATCCTTGCGTGCCATGGGCGCACTTTTTGTGCTGCTTTTGATGGTGAGCCTGCTGCCCTCACTGCCCGGAACCCAGGGCGTGGCGCACTACCTGCCGCTGCACATGGCGCTGGAAACGCTGGCCATCGTGGTAGCGGCACTCACCTTTGGCGTGGTCTGGAGCGTGCGCCACGAGCGCTTGCCGCACAACGCGCTGCTGCTGGCCTGCGGCTTCATGGGCGTGGGCCTGCTGGATTTTTCGCACATGCTGTCTTATGACGGCATGCCCACCTTCATCACCCCCAGCTCCCCGGAAAAAGCCATCAACTTCTGGCTGGCTGCACGCCTGCTGGGAGCGCTGACGCTGGTGGCTGTGGCCTGGCTGCCCTGGAGCACCAGCGCCTCTCGGCGCTACGCCCTGGGGCTGCTGGCCACCGTGCTGGCGGTGGTGGCTGCGGTGCACGGGCTGATTCTGTACGCCCCAGACCTGCTGCCGCGCACCTTTGTGCCCGGCCAGGGGCTCACCCCGTTGAAAATCACTTTTGAGTACGTGCTGATGGCCCTGTACCTGGTGGCCGCCGCACTGCTGCTGTGGCACATGCGCCAAGAGCGCCGCTTTAACGCGGCGGGCCTGTTTGCAGCGGCCTGCGCCATGGCACAAAGCGAGTTCTTCTTCACCCGCTACACCGGCGTGACCGACATCTACAACCTGCTGGGCCACTTCTACAAAGTGCTGGCCTACACCTACCTGTACCGCGCCACCTTTGTCGAAACCGTGCAACAGCCCTACGCCCTGCTGCACTCCTCCCAAATGCAGTTGCAGGCCACGCTGGACGCCCTGCCCGACCCGATGCTGGAACTGGACGACGAAGGCCGCCACCTGGATGTCCGCACCGGCCACACCAGCAGCCTGGTCACCCCCAGCAACGTGATGCTGGGCAAGACCGTCTATGAAGTTCTGCCCGCCGAACACGCTGGCACCACCATGCAGGCCCTGGCCGAAGCACGCGACACCGGCATCTCGCGTGGGCGCGTGATTGCCTTGCAGGTGCCCGACGGCAAGCGCTGGTTTGAGCTGTCGGTAGCGCGCAAAAACACCCTTCCGGGCCAGGGCCAGCGCTACGTAGTCATCTCGCGCGACATCACCCAGCGCCTGGAGAGCGACGAGGCCATGCGCAAGCTCTCGCAGGCCGTCTCGCAAAGCCCCCTGCCCTTCGTCATCACCGACCTGCAAGCGCGCATTGAATTCGTCAACGATGCGTTTTTGCACACCTGCGGATACACCGCTGCCGAGGTGCTGGGGCAAAACCCGCGCATCCTGCAATCGGGCAAAACGCCCCCCGCCGTCTACCGCAACATGTGGGCCCAGCTGTGCCAGGGCAAGCCCTGGCAGGGCGAGCTGACCAACCGCAGCAAAAGCGGGCGCGAGTTCGTCGAATCGGTGCTGATCTACCCCGTGCGCAATACGGAAGGCGTGGTCACCAACTACCTGGCCCACAAAGAAGACGTGACCGAGCGCAAACAGGCCGCCGCACGCATACAGCAGCTCTCGCACTACGACCAGCTCACGGGCCTGCCCAACCGCATTCTGCTGGGCAAACATTTCCAGTACGCCATCAGCCAGGACAGCGCCATGGCCGTGCTCTGGATAGACCTCGACCGCTTCAAAGACGTCAACGACTCGCTGGGCCACAACGCGGGCGACTTGCTGTTGTTGGAAATCTCCCAGCGCCTGCGTTCCCACCTGCAAAACCACGACGCGCTCTCGCGCCACTCGGGCGATGATTTTGTCGCGCTGCTGCCCCACAGCGACCAAAGCCAGGCGGCCAAGGTCTGCGCCAAACTGCTGGAGGTGCTGGCACGCCCCATGCTGGTGGCGGGGCAAGAGATTTTTGTCACCGCCTCCATCGGCATCGCCATCGCGCCCAACGACGGCGAGCACCTGGACGCCCTGCTCAAAAATGCCGAAACCGCCATGTACCGCGTCAAGGAAGAAGGGCGCAACGGCTACCGCTTCTTCACCTCCGAAATGCAGGCGCACTCGGCGCGCGCACTGGCCTTGAGCAACGCCCTCAAACAGGCCGTACACCGGGGCGAGCTGCACCTGGTGTACCAGCCCCAGGTCTTGCTGCGCGATGGCAGCGTGGTCGGCGCCGAGGCCCTGCTGCGCTGGACGCATCCGCAGTGGGGCTTTGTCTCGCCCGCTGAGTTCATCCCGCTGGCCGAGGCCAACGGCCTGATCGTGCCCATCGGTGAGTGGGTGCTGCACACGGCGCTGTGCCAACTGCGCGCCTGGCTGGATGCGGGCCTGCCCATGATGACCATGGCCGTCAACCTCTCGGCGGTGCAGTTTGCCCAGCCCGGCCTGCCTGACATGGTGGGCCGCCTGCTGGCGCAAACCGGCGTTCCGCCCGAGGGCCTGGAACTGGAACTGACCGAAGCCGTGGCCATGAAAGAGCCCGAAATCGCTGCCCAGAAAATGCAGGAGCTGCGCGCCCAAGGCATTCGTTTGTCGATAGACGACTTTGGCACCGGCTACTCGTCGCTGAGCTACCTCAAGCGCTTCAAGATCAACAAGCTCAAGATCGACCAGTCTTTTGTGCGCGACATCAGCACCGACCCCGACGACCAGGCCATTGCCACCGCCATCGTGCAAATGGCCCGCAGCCTGGGCATGAGCACCATTGCCGAGGGCGTGGAAACCGCCGAGCAACTGGCCTTTTTGCACGCCCGGGGCTGCGACGAGGTGCAGGGCTACCACTTCAGCCGCCCGCTGCTGCCCGCGCTGTTCGACAGCTTCGTGCGCGACAACCTGGAGCAGCAGGCGGCCAAAGCCCGTCAAGCGCACCAGGAAGCCGAAGAATTTGCTATATAAAGCATAGCTTCCAGCGCTTATCCCATAAGCCCTGGAGGCCAAAAATACCAGAATTTCTACCCCCACCGCAGCCACTACAAGGAGACACCCGGCATGCACCTTCCAGCGTCCTATCTGCAAAAACGCACCTCGGCCAGCGACGCCATGCGCCACGTGCGCAACGGCGACTCCATCATCGTGCCCACGGGTGTGGGCGAGCCGCCCACGCTGCTGACCGCACTGTCCGAGCAGCGCCGCAATTTTCAGGACGTCAAGGTGGCGCAGATTCTGGCCGTGCGCAAATACGGCTATTTCGACCCCGAAACGGCCCACCACGTGCGCCACGTAGCCCTGTTCTTAGGCCCG
>NZ_JAQUAL010000016.1:0-35951 GCF_028687295.1 Simplicispira sp. | reverse complement strand
GCCATCGTCGCGCAGGCCCCGGCCCATTTGCCACCGGGCGGCTGGCTGCTGCTGGAGCACGGCTGGGACCAGGCCGAGCGCGTGCGCGCGCTGCTGGCGGCAGCCGGATTCGGGCAGGTGCAAAGCCGCACAGACCTCGCCGGCATCGCGCGCTGCTCAGGCGGGCAGTGGCCGACAGTGAAATAATCCAGCCCATTCCCACCGGGCCCTTGCGGCCCTTTTTTTTGGAGCCACCATGAGCGATACCCAGAAACGCATCGACGACCTCGTCAAATCCAGCGAAGTGCTGCTGTTCATGAAAGGCACGGCCAGCTTTCCGCAGTGCGGCTTCTCGGGCCGTGCCATCCAGATCCTGAAAGCCTGCGGTGTCGATCCCAAGGCCGTCGTCACCGTCAACGTGCTCGAAGACGACGCCATCCGCCAGGGCATCAAGGAATACAGCCACTGGCCCACCATTCCGCAGCTCTACGTCAAGGGCGAATTCATCGGTGGCTCGGACATCATGATGGAGATGTACGAGTCGGGCGAGCTGCGCCAGGTGCTGGGCACTGCGGAATAAAGCGCCGGCTTCGGCCTGCTCCAGCGCACCGCACGGGCCGCCGCACAGGCGGCTTTTTTGTGCCCGCAACCCGGGCAGCGCAGCCCGTTACCTGCACCGCTACACTGCCACAGGCGCAGCCGCCGACCAGGCCAGCGCGCCACACGCCTTCCGCGCCACACGCCATGCTTGAAAACGCCTTCCTCATCTTTGCCCTGATTGCCGCCAGCGGCTTTTTTTCGGTGGCCGAAATCTCCCTGGCCGCCTCGCGCCGCCTGCGCCTGCGCCAGATGGCCGACGACGGCGACATGCGCGCCGCGCGCGTGCTGCGCACGCAAGAGCAGCCGGGTGACTACTTCACCGTGGTGCAGATCGGTCAAAACGCCGTGGCCATTCTGGGCGGCATTGTGGGCGAAGGCGCGCTCAGCCCGCACTTCACCCAGTTGTTTGGCTGGTGGCTGGCACCATCCATGGCGCAGACGGCGGGGTTTCTCTGCTCGTTTCTGGTGATCACGTCGCTGTTCATCCTGTTTTCTGACCTGTTTCCCAAGCGGCTGGGCATGGCCGAACCCGAGCGCCTGGCCCTGCGCGTGAGCCAGCCCATGGCGCTGTGCATGGCGCTCTTGCGCCCGCTGGTGTGGTTTTACAGCCGCTGCGCCGATGCGCTGTTTCGCCTGCTGGGCCTGTCGTCGCTGCGCGATGAGCGCGTCACCTCTGACGACATCCTGGCCATGATGGAGGCGGGCACGCGCGCCGGGCTGCTCGATGCCAGCGAGCAGCAGGTCATTACCAATGTGTTTGAGCTGGACACGCGCACCGTGGGCAGCGCCATGTCGCAGCGCGAGCGCATTGCATTCTTCCTGCGCGATGACCCCGACGACGTGATCCGCGTGCGCATCGCTGCCGAGCCGTTCTCGACCTACCCCGTGTGCGAGGGCGACATCGACCATGTGGTGGGCTATGTGGACGCCAAAGACCTGTTCCAGCGCATCCTGAACAACCAGCCGATTTCATTGCAGGATGACACCCTGGTGCGCAAGGTGCTGGTGGTGCCCGACCGGCTGACGCTGTCCGAGGTGCTGGAGCAGTTTCGCCAGGTGCATGAGGACTTTGCCGTCATCGTCAACGAATACAGCCTGGTGGTGGGCGTAGTCACCCTCAACGACGTGATGAGCACGGTGATGGGCGACCTGGTCGGCCCCGACGACGAAGAGCAAATCGTGCAGCGCGATGCCGATTCGTGGCTGATCGACGGCGTGACACCCATCGAGGATGTGCTGCGCACCCTGGCCCTGGACGCGCTGCCCCACGATGCGCAGTACGACACCCTGGCGGGCTTTTTGATGGTGATGCTGCGCCGCGTGCCCCGGCGCACCGACAGCGTGGTCTGGGGCGGCTACAAGTTCGAGGTGCTGGACGTGGACCGCTACCGCATCGACCAGGTGATGGTCTCGCGCACCACGCCCAGCGCTGGCAGCGCCCCCCCAACCGCAGCGGGCAACAGCACCGCCTGATGCAGAAACTATTATTTTGATAGCTACTTGCGCCCACTGCATCAGCGCTGGCGGCCTGTAAAGCCTGAAAAATCGCAACATTCCAGGCCGAAACCACTGCGGCCAAACCAGCCCCAGCGGACAGCCAAAGCCGCCGCGCTACCCGGCGCGCGTGTCGGTGAACAGCCAGTTGCGCTGGGCGGCGAACACGGCGTCGGGGTACGGCGCGCGGCCCCGGCTGCCGTTGTAACGCCCCAGGGTCAGGAACAGGTCGCCGCGCTCACGCTCCAGGTAGTGGCGCAAGATGACGCAGCCAAAGCGCAGGTTGGTCTGCATGTGAAACAGCTTGCCCGGGTCGCCATCGCCAATCACGCGCGTCCAGAACGGCATGACCTGCATGTAGCCGCGTGCGCCCACGCTGGAGACGGCAAACTTGCGGAACGCGCTTTCCACCTGGATCAGGCCCAGCACCAGCGACACATCCAGCCCGGCACGCTTGGATTCGTACCAGACGGTTTGCAGGAAATCGCGGCGCACCTGCCACTCGGGCTTGCGCCGGCGCAGGCGGTCGCTCATGGTGCCCAGCCAGCGCAGGTAGGCCAGGCGCGCTTCGGTGGTGGGAAAGTCGGGCTCGGGCGGTGCCTGGTTGGCCACGGCAGAACTGAGCGCGGTGCGCACCGAGTCGATCAGCGGCTCTTCCAGCTGGCTGCCCGCGTGGGCCGTGCCGGGCGCCGACAACCAGGCGGCAGGCCCGCTCGCCAGCGACACCAGGCAGGCGCGCCGCGAAACCACCCCGGCGCTCATGCGGCCAGGCGGCCCTTGAGGTGGGCCAGGATGTCAGCCGTAGCGACTTTGGTGGCGGCGCTGTCGCGGCGGTGCTGGTACTCGACCTGGCCTTCTTTCAGGCCGCGGTCGCCAATGGTGATGCGGTGGGGCACGCCAATCAGCTCCCAGTCGGCAAACATGGCGCCGGGGCGCTCGCCACGGTCGTCCAGGATCACGTCGATGCCCTCGGCCAGCAATTGGGCGTAAAGCGCATCGGCCGCCTCTTTGACCGCCGGGAAGCGATCGGGCGTGATGGGGCACAGCACCACGGTGAACGGCGCAATGGCGTCGGGCCAGATGATGCCGCGCTCGTCGTGGCTTTGCTCGATGGCGGCGGCGGGCAGGCGGGTGATGCCGATGCCGTAGCAGCCCATTTCAAAGAAAGCGGGTTTGCCGTCTTCGGCCAGGAAAGTGGCATTCATGGCCTGGCTGTATTTGGTGCCCAGGTAGAACACATGGCCCACTTCGATACCGCGCTCAATGGCCAGCTCGCCCTGGCCATCGGGGGACAGGTCGCCCGCGACCACGTTGCGCAGGTCAGCCACCACGGTGGGCTCGGGCAGGTCGCGGCCCCAGTTGACGCCGGTGGTGTGGAAGTCAGGCTCGTTGGCGCCGCAAATCCAGTCGGCCATGACGGCCACGTCGCGGTCCACCACCAAATTGACCGGCTGGCACAGGTTCAGTGGCCCCAGGTAGCCGGGCTTGCAGCCAAAGTGCTGCTCGACCTCGGCCACGGTGGCAAAGCGAAAGCCCTTGTCCAACCCAGGCACCTTGGCCACTTTGATCTCGTTCATGTCGTGGTCGCCGCGCAGCAGCAGCAGCCAGACCTGCGACTTGGTGATTTCGCCCGCTTCGTTGGTTTCATCGGTGGCCAGCACCAGCGATTTGACCGTGGTGGCCAGCGGCACACCCAGCAGCGCGGCCACGTCGGGGCAGGTGCTTTGGCCGGGGGTGGACACTTTGGCCAGGGCCTGCGTGGCAGCCGGGCGCGGGCCGGTGGGCGCCAGCGCCTCGGCCTTTTCGATGTTGGCGGCGTAGTCGCTGTGCGGGCAATAGACGATGGCGTCTTCGCCGGTGGCGGCAATCACCTGGAATTCTTCGCTCAGGTCGCCACCGATGGCGCCGCTGTCGGCGGCCACGGCGCGGTAGGTGAGGCCAAATCGGTCAAAAATGCGGCGGTAAGCGCCCGCCATGACCTGGTAGCTGGCCTTGGCCGATGCCTGGTCGCGGTCAAAACTGTAGGCGTCCTTCATGGTGAACTCGCGCCCACGCATCAGGCCAAAACGCGGACGGCGCTCGTCGCGGAATTTGGTCTGGATCTGGTAGAAGTTTTTCGGCAGCTGCTTGTAGCTGCGCAGTTCCTGGCGTGCGATGTCAGTAACCACTTCTTCACTGGTAGGTTGGATGACGAAGTCGCGCCCATGGCGGTCGCGGATGCGCATCATCTCGGGGCCCATTTTGTCGAAGCGGCCGGTTTCTTGCCACAGCTCAGCGGGCTGCACCACGGGCATGGTCAGCTCCACGGCACCGGCGCGGTTCATTTCTTCGCGCACGATGGCTTCGACCTTGCGCACCACCCGCAGGCCCATGGGCATGTAACTGTAAATACCGGCGCCCAGCTTTTTGATCAACCCGGCACGGGTCATGAGCTGGTGGCTGACCACTTCGGCATCGGCCGGAGCTTCTTTGAGGGTGGAAATAAAGAACTGGGATGCTTTCATCGGAGCAATGTCTGGCCCATAGGGGAAGGTTCCCTTGCCGCCCGCAGGGGGCCGTGCATAATGGACTCAGTTTAAAAATTTGGGGTTTGATTATGCTTGACCGGGACGGCTTTCGGCCGAACGTCGGCATCATCCTGCTCAACCAGAAGAACCAGGTGTTCTGGGGCAAACGCATACGCACCCACAGCTGGCAGTTTCCGCAAGGTGGCATTGACCGGGGTGAATCCCCCGAACAGGCCATGTTCCGCGAGCTGCACGAAGAAGTGGGGCTACAGCCCAACCACGTGCGCGTGGTGGCCCGAACCCGGGACTGGTTGCGCTACGAGGTGCCTGACCGGTACATCCGGCGCGATGCGCGGGGACACTACAAGGGCCAAAAGCAAATTTGGTATCTGCTGCAACTGATCGGCTACGACTGGGATTTGAACCTGCGTGCCACCAACCACCCGGAGTTCGACGCTTGGCGCTGGAACGATTACTGGGTGCCCTTGGATGTGGTGGTGGAGTTCAAGCGCGGCGTCTATGAAATGGCGCTGACCGAACTGGCGCGCTTTCTGCCACGCCACGAGCAGCGCAACCGCTACCTGCGCAGCGGCATGCGCGGGCGCGATTACGACCACGAACACATCGGTGGCCTTCTGCACCGACATGGTCCGTTGCTGGCCCACCATGGAATAGAGCTGCCGCCCGGAGCCAGCTTCGACCCTGATCCGCAAACCAGCCTCACGGCGGCAGCGCAGTCAGCGCCCTCCGATACAGCGGCGGGCAACAACACGGCCACCTGAGCAGCCGATGCACGACCAGACCCAGGCCACGCACGGCCTTGGCTCTGGCTCTGGCAGTTCAACCGCCCATCAGCACCAGATTGTCGCGGTGCACCATCTCGGGCTCGGCACTGTAGCCCAGCAATGCTTCAAAGTCTGGCGATGGCTTGCGGCACAGCAAACGTGCTTCAGCACTGGCGTAGTTGGCCAAGCCCCGCGCGATCTCGGCGCCCGCCAAGTCGCGCACTGCGATCACATCGCCACGCGAAAACTCGCCCTCCACCGCCGTCATGCCAATGGGCAGCAGGCTTTTGCCGTCGTGGCGCAGCTTGGCGGCGGCGCCTTCGTCCACCACCACGGCACCACGCAGTTGCAGGTGGTCGGCCATCCATTGTTTGCGCGCTTGCGTCTTGGCCGTCTGGGCGACCAGCAGGGTGCCGATGCTTTCGCCCTGGGCCAGCCGCAGCAGCACATCGGGCTCGCGCCCCCAGGCAATCACCGTCGAGGCACCGGAACCGGCTGCGCGTTTGGCCGCCAAAATCTTGGTGATCATCCCGCCCTTGCCAATGCTGGAGCCTGCCCCACCGGCCATGGCTTCAAGGGCCGCATCGCCCGCCTGGGCTTCATGCACGAACTGCGCCGCCGGATCACGGCGCGGGTCGGCGGTGTAGAGGCCCTTTTGGTCGGTCAGGATGACCAGCGCATCGGCCTCCACGAGGTTGGCCACCAACGCGCCCAGCGTGTCGTTGTCGCCAAACTTGATTTCATCATTGACGACGGTGTCGTTCTCGTTGATGACCGGCACCACGCCCAAGCCCAGCAGCGTCAGCAGCGTGCTGCGCGCGTTCAGGTAGCGCTCACGGTCGGCCAGGTCGGCGTGCGTGAGCAGCACCTGGGCGCTGCCCATGCGGTGCTCACGCAACTTGGTTTCGTACATTTGCGCCAAGCCCATTTGCCCCACCGCTGCGGCGGCCTGCAACTCATGGATTTCTTTGGGCCGTGCCGTCCAGCCCAGGCGCTTCATGCCCTCGGCAATGGCGCCACTGGAGACCATGATGACCTCGCGCGGCGCACCCACGCCATCGCCGCGTACCAGCGCTGCCAGTTGGCGGCTCCATTCACCGATGGCGGTTTCGTCCAGACCGCGGCCTTCGTTGGTCACAAGACTGGAGCCCACCTTCACCACAATGCGGCGTGCATCGCGCAACACGCCCGAAGTTTGGTTTTGAGTCATTTTGGCTTCTAACGCTGATGTAGCAAGCGCGAGCAGCTACAAATTAAATAGCAAACAAGGAAATCCGAACCGTGCCACGGCAGCCGTGGCACGGGCCAGGCGTCACGCTGGATCGCCGCCGGCAAAACGCGGATCGACTTCCTCCACCGGCGCTTGCTCGGCCACTTGCTGGGCCTTGACATGGCGGTAAATGGCGTGGATCAGCGGCTCACAGCCCTCGCGCGTCAGGGCCGAAATCTCGAACACCGGGCCCTTCCACTTGAAGCGTTTGACGAAATCGGCCACGCGCGCAGCCCGCTCGTCCAAGGGCACCATGTCCAGCTTGTTCAGCACCAGCCAGCGCGGCTTGTCGTACAGGGCCTTGTCGTATTTTTTCAGCTCGTTGACGATGGCCTTGGCCTGCGCCACCGGATCGACCGCATCATCAAACGGCGCCATGTCGATGACGTGCAGCAGCAAGCGTGTGCGTTGCAGATGGCGCAAGAACTGGTGGCCCAGGCCCGCGCCCTCCGAGGCACCCTCGATCAGCCCGGGGATGTCGGCAATGACAAAACTCTGCTCGGGTGCTACGCGCACCACGCCCAGGTTGGGGTGCAGCGTGGTGAAGGGGTAATCGGCAATTTTGGGCCGTGCGTTCGACACGGCGGCAATCAAGGTGGATTTGCCTGCGTTGGGCATGCCCAGCAGGCCCACATCGGCCAGCACCTTGAGTTCGAGCTTGAGGCTTTTGCGGTCACCGGGCCAACCGGGGGTTTTCTGGCGGGGTGCGCGGTTGATGGCGCTCTTGAAGCGCAGGTTGCCAAAGCCGCCATCGCCCCCCTTGGCGATGGTGATGACCTCGCCGGGCGTGAGCAACTCGTAGAGCACCTCACCGGTTTCGGCATCGGAAATGATGGTGCCCACGGGCATTTTGAGGGTGATGTCGCTGCCAGCGGCGCCGAACATGTCTGACCCCATGCCGTGCTCACCGCGCTTGGCCTCGTGGCGTCGGGAGTAGCGGTAATCGACCAGCGTGTTCAGATTGGGGTCGGCCACGGCGAACACATGCCCGCCTCGCCCCCCATCGCCACCGTTGGGGCCACCGAATTCCTTGTATTTTTCGTGCCGGAACGACACGCAACCATTGCCGCCATCACCGGCGGCAATGTCTATGTAGGCTTCGTCAACGAATTTCATAAGGTTTCCAGTTTACAAAACGGCGGCTTGGGCCTGCGCAGCGCCAGCCAAAAAGCACAAAGCCCCGGCGGTGCGGGGCGCGTGCCTGAAAAAGCAAAGCCCCGACCAGGCGGGGCTCAGGAAGCAGCTGAAGCGCTCGCGCCTCAGGCTGCAGCAGTCACGTTGACCGTGTGCTTGGACAAAGCGCCCTTGGTAGCAAACGACACGTGGCCATCGACCAGTGCAAACAACGTGTGGTCTTTGCCCACGCCGACGTTGACGCCGGGGTGGAACTTGGTGCCACGCTGGCGAACGATGATGGAGCCAGCGCTGATCAGTTCACCGCCGAAAGCCTTCACACCGAGCATTTTGGGCTTGGAATCGCGCCCGTTTCGCGTAGAGCCGCCGCCTTTTTTCTGTGCCATGACTGAAGCTCCTTATTAAGCAGCGATGTCGCCGATTTGCAGTTCAGTGAACTGCTGGCGGTGACCTTGGCGTTTTTGGTAGTGCTTGCGACGGCGCATCTTGAAGATGTGCACTTTGTCGTGCTTGCCGTGTGCCACGACCGTGGCTTTCACAGTGGCGCCGGACACCAGGGGCGTACCCACCTTCAGTTCAGCGCCGTTTCCGACGGCCAGAACCTGGTCGATGACGATTTCCTGGCCTACGTCCGCAGCAATCTGTTCTACTTTAATTTTTTCGCCGGAAGCAACGCGATACTGCTTGCCGCCGGTTTTTATGACCGCGTACATGTTGACCTCTTGGGTTGTGAGTTTCCACGAAAGAATTTTCACGGAACCCGGCATTCTAGCAGCCAGACAAATTCTTTCAAGCCGTTTGCAGCAACGCACCGGCATGCACGCCAGTGCAGTCACAGCGGCACACAGCTTCCTATAATTCGACACACCGCTAGCGACCACCATCTTGACTGCTCCCGCCCCCACCACCTCCCGGCCCTCCAGCCCCTCCGCCCCCCTGACCCTGATCGCCGACGGCATGCGCGAAGTCGATCAGGTTATTGCCAGCCGCCTGGCCTCGGGCGTACCACTGGTGGGTCAGATCTCGCACTACATCATCGCAGCGGGCGGCAAACGGCTGCGCCCGGCACTGCTGTTGATGGTCTGTGGTGCCCTGGGGTACCAAAACCCCCTGCGCTTTTCCCTGGCGGCCGTGGTCGAGTTCATCCACACGGCCACGCTGCTGCACGACGATGTGGTGGATGACTCCACCTTGCGCCGTGGGCGTCCTACGGCCAACGAAACTTTTGGCAACCCCGCCAGTGTGCTGGTTGGCGACTTTTTGTACTCGCGCGCGTTCCAGATGATGGTCGAGGCAGGGCAGATGCGCATCATGCAAATCCTGGCCGAAGCCACCAACATCATTGCCGAAGGCGAGGTACTGCAGCTGATGAACATGCACGACGCCTCGCTCGATGAAGAAGGCTACCTGCTGGTCATTCGCTCCAAGACGGCCAAGTTGTTTGAGGCCAGCGCCCGCCTGGGCGCTGTGCTGGCAGGCAGCCCGGCTGATGTGGAAGACGCCTGCGCCACTTACGGCCAAGCCCTGGGCACGGCCTTCCAGATCATTGATGACGTGCTGGACTACGACGGCGACGCCACAGAGCTGGGCAAAAACCTGGGCGACGACCTGCGCGAAGGCAAGGCCACCCTGCCCCTCATCATCGCCATGCAACGGGCATCGGCCAGCGATGCAGCGCTGGTACGCCAAGCCATTGAGAACGGCAGTACCGACCAGTTGGAAACCATCGCCAACATTGTTCGACAGACCGGCGCCCTGGTGGCAGCGCGTGAAGCCGCCGCCAGTGAAGCCCGCCGAGCCATTGCCGCCCTGGGCGCCTTGCCAGCCAATGAATACTCAGCCAATTTGCTACAATTAGCGGCTCAACTTTTGGATCGCCGCACCTGAAAACGCATGGCTCGCGGTACCAAAGTATCGGGGTGTAGCTTAGCCAGGTAGAGCGCTACGTTCGGGACGTAGAGGCCGGAAGTTCGAATCTTCTCACCCCGACCACGAGATAAAACAAAGCCCGCCAACTCAGACCAGTTGGCGGGCTTTTTCATAGAACCCATGCGCAAAGCGCATGGCCCGCAGGGCTCAAAAAGCGGCTTCCAGCGCTGGCATGGCCAGACGCGCACGGATCAGGGCCATGCCCAGATTGGCGGTTTTGCGGCATACAAAGACAGCCACGTAATCAGGATTGCTTTTACCGCGCAGGAAGATGTGGATCAAGTTCTCGCTGTTGACAATGATTTCCTGAAAATAATGGTACTGGCCTTCTTGCAAACCACGCGCCTTGGTGAACATGCGTTCGATGATCGAGACGCTCTCGCCATTGAACAAGTCACCCGTGGCGGCAGCCAGCAGATCAATCACTTGCCGAGGGTGTGAGTCCACGGTTTTCATCGATAGCAACATGCCGCTGGCTACGTCCACATAGCCTGCGGCGACGCATTCGGGCACGGTAGTGGCGGCTTGGCTCAAGGCGATATCAAGGGTCATGGGATGTGGTCTTTCTCAAGTAGTTACAGCATTTTTTTCAGAATCGTTTCCTCGTAGTGCTGCAAAAAAGCTTCCTGCCCCGGGCTTTGCACATACTGAGGATCGAGCAGGCGCACACGGCGCAGTGCCTCGGAGGCAGTCAGGCCAGCGCGCACCAGCCATGCAGCCAGCACGGTACCGGTGCGGCCAATGCCAGCCAAGCAATGCACGGCCAGCACCTGGCCTTGGGCCAGGAGGTTCTCCATGCGCTTGAGCAGCATCTGGATTTGGGCCACCGTGGGCGACTCACGGTCATACACAGGCAAGTGCAAATTACGTAGGCCATGGCGGTGCAAAGGCTCTTGGGGCAGGTCTTCTTCGGTCAAGGTGATGAGCATGGTGACCCCCATGCGCCGCAGAGCGGCCAAGTCATGGTCGATGCTGTGGGTGGCGCCCGGCAAAGGTGTTCCAGCCAGTTGCCCCGGCACCAGCCAGGTAAAGCCAGAGGGACCTTGCGCTCCAGGAGCTGCATCCTGCGCAGCCGCTGCGGCCACCGCTTCCTGGACAGGACAAGTCCAGAACGTGGATGCGGCCTCTGCGGCTAACGGCGCCGCCACTTCGGCACCCGGTGCAGGCGCCCCCCCCGTACCGATGAAGTGCTGCCCTGCGCTGGAGTGGGGCATGAGCACGAAATCTTCCACCGGACGCACTTCCTGTACACGCCCACGCTCAAGCACCACCACATGCTGCGCCACCATTTGCACATGGCGCGGGCTGTCGAGTGTGAGCAAAATTGCAGAAGTGTGGGCCAGAATGCGCAGCAGGTCCAACAACAAATAGGCTTCGTAATCGGGCAAATCGGTGATGGGCTCATCCACCAGCAACAAAGCGGGCTCGCACACGGCCTCACGCAACAAGGCCAGGGCCCGCTGCTGCACAGCGGGCAGCTCCATGGTGGGGAGGTCAAACGCCTGCTCGAGCTCGGGGAAACCCATGCGCTCGACATACTGCCCGCACCACTGGCGTGGCGACATCCCCTCCTGTGCCCAGCGTGGGGGGGCATATTCCAGCAAAGCGTCCAGGGTGCTGGCCATCATCGCGCGGGCGTTGAGCTGGGCCAGCCGGGGGCGGTGGCCATCGGCCAGTGCGCGTCCTTGGTAGAGCACACGGCCCTGCTCCTGGTAGCGCTGGTTGGCAAAATTCAGACCCGCCAGAGAACGCAAAAGGCACGATTTACCAGCGCCCACCGGGCCCAGCAAAGCGGTGACGGACAAGGCAGGCACGCCAAACTCCAAGTCGGACAAGACCACCTTGGGCCCAAAAGCCACACCAAACCCGTCCACGGACAAGCACGGCAAGTGCGCATGCGGCATCGTTCATTCTCCTTGTTGATGTCATCGGCACCCATCCACAAGGGGCGCGCACTACCGTGTGCGAATCCAAATCCTCTGGATCAAGTCAAGGTTTCACACAACTGCCATAGTTTAAGAGATGCATCTACTGGGATCTTCACGGAGAAAAAAGCAGCAAAGCTTTGACCACCAGGATTGACAGGCAAGCGCTTTTTGTACAGCCGACTGCCAGCACGGTCATTGGGCGCTGGAGGGAGCGCGTTGGCGCCTTGGTGGAGCAGCAGGCTTACAGTGCAGCCTGTGATGCACTGGCCGGTGCGCGCAGTGTGCGACTGAGCAGCACCACCGGCACCAAACCAACGGCCACCAGCGCCAGCGAGGGCAAGGCAGCCTCGCCCAGCCGCTCATCGCGGGCCAGTTGGTAGGCCACCACGGCCAAGGTGTCGCTGTTGAAGGGGCGCAGCACCATGGTGGCGGGCAACTCTTTCATGACATCGACAAACACCAACAGCGCGGCCGCTGCCGTCGAGCGCTGCAAAAGCGGCCAGTGCACCTGCGCCATCAGGCGCACACTGCCAGCGCCCAGCATGCGTGCCGAGTCGTCCAGGCTGACCGGGATGCGCGCATAGCCACTTTGCACCGACTGCAAAGCCACGGCGCAAAAGCGCACCAAATAGGCCCAGACAATGCCCAGCGCCGTGGTGGTCACCAACGCGCCCACGCCCCAGTGCGGCGCCTGCTCCTGCACCCAGCCCACCGGCAGCAGCAGGCCCACCACGATCACCGCGCCGGGCACGGCGTAACCTACGCCAGCCAGTTGCACCACGCCGCGCGTGAGCACGTCGGGGCGGCGGCGCACGGCAAAAGCCAGCGCCAGCGCCACTGCCACCGCCAAGCCCGCCGTGATGCCGCCCAGGCGCACACTGTTCCAGGCCCACTCCAAAAAGCGCTCCCAGGGCAATACCGACCAATCGGCAGCCAATGGCCGCAGCATGAACGCCACCGGCGCGACAAAGCCCATGAGCACCGGCACGGTGCAGATGCTCCAGGCCAGCCCGCGTGCCACGCCCCGCAGCGCTACGGGCTGGGCCTCAGCGGCGCCCGCGTGGCCCACGCCCTTGGCAGTGAAGCGCATGCGCCGCTCGGCACGGTGCTCCAGCCACAGCAGCAGCAACACCAAAGCCAGCAGCATGGTGGCCAACTGGGCAGCGGCCAGGCGGTTGTCCATGGACAGCCAGGCTTTGAGGATGCCAGTGGTGAAGGTCTGGATACCGAAGTAGCTGGTCACGCCAAAATCGGCCAGGGTTTCCATCAACGCCAGCGCCACCCCGGCGGCCACTGCCGGGCGCGCCAGGGGCAGCGCCACGGTGGCAATGCGACGGCGCAAAGGCGCCCCCAGCAAACGCGCGGCCTCCATCAAATGTGCGGCGCGCTCGCCCAGCGCTGTGCGCGCCAGCAGGTACACATACGGGTAAAGCGAGAAGGTGAACACCCAGACCGCTCCCCACAGGCTGCGCACTTCGGGCAGCAGGCGCCCCTCCAGCCCAAAAGCCTCGCGCAGCCCGACCTGTAGCGGCCCGCTGAATTGCAAAAAATCGGTATAGGCATACGCAGTGACGTAAGCCGGCATCGCCAGCGGCAGCAGCAACAGCCACTCGAACACACGCCGCCCAGGAAACTCAAACAACGTCACGGCCGCCGCCGTGGCCGTGCCCACCACCGCCGCCCCCACCGCCACCCACAGGCCCAGCCACAGCGTTGTCCAGACGTAGCCGGGCAGCACGGTGGCCGCCATCTCCCGCAGCAGGGCGCCCGTGGGGACATGGCTGTCCCCCCAGGGCAGCCATGCGGCCAGCAAAGCCAACACGGGCAGCGCCAGCAGGCCAGCCAGCAAGATCAGGGGAATGGTGCGCAGGGCGGCAAAGGGTCGGTGCAAGATGACGGGCTCGGTGGGGAATCGGACGGCTGCCAGAGCCGGTGCAGCAATGCAAATGCGAATTCTAAGCATTCGCCCGCCCTACAATGGCAGCCATGTTTCTGGCCGTCTCCCAACTCCAAGTGCGCTACGCCGGTCAGGCACAGCCTGCGGTGCGCGGCGTGACCCTGGGCCTGCGTGCAGGCCAGATCGGCGTACTGATCGGCCCCTCGGGCTGCGGCAAGACCACCCTACTGCGCTGCGTGGCCGGCCTGGAGAGCGTGAGCGCAGGCTCCATCCACCTCAACCAGCAACTGGTGGGCGCCCCAGAACACAGCCTGCCGCCCGAGCAGCGCCGCATGGGCATGGTGTTCCAAGACTACGCCCTGTTTCCGCACCTGAGCGTGGGCCGCAACATCGCCTTTGGTTTGCACGGCATGGCGCGCGCCGAGCAGGATGCGCGCGTGGCCGAGGTACTGCAACTGGTGGGGCTGGAGGGCAGCCAGAACCGCTTTCCGCACGAGCTGTCGGGTGGCCAGCAGCAGCGCGTGGCGCTGGCACGGGCGCTGGCACCGCGCCCCCAATTGATGCTGCTGGACGAGCCCTTCTCCAACCTGGACGTGGACTTGCGCGAGCGCCTGGCCCACGAAGTGCGCGGCATTCTCAAGGCGGCGGGCGCCACGGCGCTGTTTGTCACGCACGACCAGCTCGAAGCCTTTGCCATCGGCGACGTGATTGGCGTCATGAACCAGGGCCAGCTGCACCAGTGGGACGATGCCTACACGCTCTACCACCGTCCGGCCACGCGCTTTGTGGCCGACTTCATCGGCCACGGCGTGTTTGCCCCGGCCACGCTGGAGCAGCAGGCCAGCGGCGTGGTCGTGCGCACCCCTTTGGGCGATTTGGCCAACATGACCGAATGCCCGCTGCCGTCCAGCTACCCCGGCGGCGAGTGCGATGTGCTGCTGCGCGCCGACGACATCGTTCACGACGACAACGCCCCCGTGAAGGCGCAGATTGTGCGCAAGGCGTTTCGGGGCTCGGAGTTTCTCTACACCCTGCGCCTGGCCAGCGGCCAGACCATGCTGGCCCACGTGCCCAGCCACCACGACCACGCACTGGGCGAGTGGATAGGCATCCGCGCGCAGATGGACCATGTGGTGACGTTCGCGCGCGAAGCCTGAGCGCACGGGCTGGCGCCTTCCCTTCCTGCGCACCAGCCACTATTTTTCAGATCAAATCGGCATCCAACGCCCGCGCGATGGGCGCAATTAGCTATCTATAAGATAGCGATTTGGCAACTACCTTCAGGCGTTTCGATACTGGCAATGCACGGAGCCCGTGCGGCCCTGGCGCAGATGGCGCGCTCAGCGCTGGCGCAGCACGTCCACCTGCGCTTGCAGGTGTGCGCTCCAGGCGCGGCGGTCGCGCCCCTGCGCCTGCTCGGGCGGGCCATAGTTGACCACCGCCACGATGGGCGGTGCGCAGACGGTGCGCCAGATCGATCCCAGCAGCGTCTCATCGCCGATGTAGCTGGGCGCGCAGGTGGTGGCGCCCGTGGCCGCATCGACAAAGCGCAGCCCCACCGGCTGCACCGGCGCCGGGGCCGACACCGCCGCCTGCAACAAATTGGCATGAAAGGGCAGCAACGTGCGCCCATCGCCCGTGGTGCCTTCGGGGAACACCGCCAGCACCTCGCCCGCGCGCAAGGCGTCGGCCATCTGGTGCACCACGCGCAGAGCGTCGCGCCGGGTGCTGCGCTCGATGTAGAGCGTGCCCGCCGCCGTGGCCAGCGCGCCAATCAGCGGCCAGCCCTGCACGTCGGATTTGGAAACAAACCGGCAATGGCCTGCGGCGTGGATGACCACAATATCCAGCCACGACAAATGGTTGGCCACCAGCAGCACCGGCCCTTGCCGTGGCACCGGGCCGCGCACCTGCAAGGCAATGCCCAGATGGCCCAGCAACGCCATGGCCCAAGCCTGCACACGCATGCCCTGCTGCTGCGGCGACAGGCGCGGAAAACGCAGCAGCACCGTGGCCAGCCCGAGAGCAATGTGCCCCAACAGGCGCAGCAGGCGCGCCGCGCCGCGCAGCGGTTTCAGCACCGCACCGCGCGGTGCGCACACCGCCCCCACTGGCCGCATCGGCCCATGGCACAACGGCCCGGTGCGCGGGCCAACAGGCGCAGCGCCACCGTTCAGCGGCGCTCGAAAGCGATTTGTCCGCCCACCAGCGTGGTGCGCACACGCCCGGGCAGCTCGTAGCCCGAGAACGGCGTGTGCTTGCCCTGGCTGCACAAGGCAGCGGCCTGCACCACCCAGGTGTCTTGCGGGTTCACGATGCAGACATCGCCCACGCCGCCTTCCACCAGCTGGCCAATGCTGGCTTGCAGCGTGCCCAGGGCGCTGCCCAGCACCTGCGCGGGCGCACTGGTGACCACCGCCAGCGCGCGCGCCAACGGCACACCGCTGCCATCCTGCGACCACTTCAGTGCCAGGCTCAGCAGCAGTTCCAGCCCGGTGGCGCCGGGTTCGGCCTCGGCAAAGGGCAGGGTTTTGGCGTCTTCATCGACGGGGTTGTGGTCGGAGACCAGCGCGTCGATGGTGCCGTCCAGCAGGGCCGCGCGCAGCGCATCGCGGTCGCGCTGCTGGCGCAGCGGCGGCAACAGGCGCGCACGGCTGTCAAAAAAGCCGATGTCGTTTTCCGTCAGGTGCAGCGAGTTGATGCTCACGTCGCAGGTCACGTGCAGCCCCTCGGCCTTGGCGCGGCGCACCAGTTCGACCCCAGCGGCGCTGCTGAGGCGGCACAGGTGTACGCGCGCACCGGTGGTCTTGAGCAGCTCGAAGATGGTGTGCAGGGCAATGGTTTCTGCCGCCACCGGAATGCCCGACAGCCCCAGCCGCGTGGCCAGCGCGCCACTGGCAGCCACGCCCTTGCCCAAGTGCAGCTCTTGCGGGCGCAGCCAGACGGTATAGCCAAAAGTGGCCGCGTATTGCAGCGTGCGTTGCAGCACCTGGGTGCTGGCCAGCGGCACCTCGGCCTGGCCAAAGCCGACGCAGCCCGACTCGGTCAGCTCGGCCATCTCGGTCAGCACCTCGCCGGCCAAGCCGCGCGTGAGTGCGCCCAGCGGAAACAGGCGCGCCTGGTGCAGCTTTTCTGCGCGGAATTTGAGCATCTCGACCAGGCCGGGCTCGTCGAGCACCGGGTCGGTGTCGGGCGGGCAGACCAGGCTGGTCACGCCCCCGGCCACGGCGGCGGCCATTTCGGATTCGAGCATGCCCTCGTGCTCGTGGCCGGGCTCACGCAGGCGCGCAGCCAGGTCCACCAGCCCCGGCAGCACGAGGCAGCCGCTGGCATCCAGGGTGCGGTTGGGCGCAAACTCAGGCGGCACGCGCCCCACGCCGACGATGCGGCCCGCCGCCAGGGCCAGGTCGCACACCTGGTCAAGCCCGCTGGCCGGGTCGATCACGCGGCCGTTCTGGATCAGTATTTTCATTTTTTAAGCCAAATTGGCCGCTAGCGCTTATGCAGAAAGCGCAAGCAGCTATGTTTTTAATAGCAAATCAGGCTTCATTGCCAGCGACGATGGACATCACGGCCATGCGCACGGCGATGCCAAAAGTGACCTGCGGCAAGATCACCGACTGCGGGCCATCGACCACTGCCGAGTCGATCTCGACGCCCCGATTAATGGGGCCGGGGTGCATGACGATGGCATCGGGCTTGGCCAGGCGCAGTTTTTCGGGCGTCAGGCCAAAGCTCTTGAAATACTCCTGGCTCGACGGCAGCAGCGCACCGCTCATGCGCTCGTTTTGCAGGCGCAGCATGATGACCACGTCAGCGTCCTTGATGCCCTCTTCAAGCGTGTGGCACACGCGCACGCCCATCTGCGCCATGTCCGACGGCACCAGCGTGCGCGGGCCCACCACGCGCACTTCAGCACAGCCCAGCGTGGTCAGGCCGTGGATGTCCGAGCGCGCCACGCGCGAGTGCAGCACGTCGCCAACGATGGCCACGGTGAGGTTGCTGAAGTCTTTTTTGTAGTGCCGGATGGTGTACATATCCAGCAGCCCCTGCGTGGGGTGGGCATGGCGCCCGTCGCCGGCGTTGATGACATGCACATGCGGCGCCACATGCTGGGCAATCAGGTAGGGCGCGCCCGACTCGCTGTGGCGCACCACGAACAGATCCGCCGCCATGGCCGAGAGGTTGGCAATGGTGTCCAGCAAGGATTCGCCCTTGGCCGCCGAGCTGCGCGCGATATCGAGGTTGAGCACGTCAGCGGACAAGCGCTTGGCGGCGATCTCGAAGGTGGTGCGCGTGCGCGTGCTGTTTTCGAAGAACAGGTTGAACACGCTTTTGCCGCGCAACAGCGGCACCTTCTTGACCTCGCGGTCGTTGACGGACACGAAATTGGCAGCGGTGTCGAGGATGTGCGTGACGATGTCGCGCGGCAGGCCCTCAATGGACAGCAGGTGGATCAGCTCGCCGTGGCGGTTGAGTTGGGGGTTGCGCTGGTGCAGCACGGCTTCAAACCTCTTTGACTTGGAAATGGAAATGGCCGCTGTCGGTTCGCGCCAGCGCCAGCGATTGCGTGGCCGGCAGTGCCACACGGGCAGCGGCAAAGTCGGCCTGGATGGGCAACTCGCGCCCGCCCCGGTCCACCAGCACGGCCAGGCGCACGCGCGCCGGGCGGCCGTAGTCATACAGCTCGTTGAGCACGGCGCGCACGGTGCGGCCGGTGTAGAGCACATCGTCAAGCACCAGGATGTCAGCGCCGTTCACGTCAAAGGGCAGGCTGGTCTGGGCGCTGGCAGCCAGGCCGCGCTGGGCAAAGTCGTCGCGGTGCATGACCGATGACAGCACGCCGGGTGCGCCGTCCAGGCCCAGGTCTTGTTGCAGCCGCTCGGCCAGCCAAGCGCCGCCCGAGGCGATGCCTGCCAGACGGGTTTGCGGGCCGCGCAGCGCACGCACGCCGCGCAGCAGCTCGGTGTACAGAGCCTGGGCGTCCAGAACCAGGCTGCCCGCGCCCACGGAAGAATGTGCCGTCATGAAAGACTCCTCAAAAACTGTTCCAGGATGATGCAGGCCGATGCCGCATCGGCATCTTTGGCACCGCCAGCGATGGCCTCGGTGGTGCTGTAGCGCTCATCGACTTCAAACACCTGCAAGCCAAAACGGCCGCGCAACTGCCGCCCGAACTTGAGCGCGCGCGCGGTGTTCTCATGGCTGGCGCCGTCGGGGTGGTAAGGCACGCCGATCACCAGCGCGTCGGGCTGCCACTCGGCAATGCGCTGGGCCACCTGGGCAAAGCGCGCATCGCCTTCAGCCCGGATGGTGGCCTGCGGGCTGGCCGTGCCCAGCATGCGGTTACCCACCGCCACGCCCGTGCGCTTGAGGCCAAAATCAAAAGCCAGAAAGGTATGGAAATGCGCAGGAACCAGCGGCGGCGATGCCGACGCCGCTGTCATGCGCGCCCCGCCTGGGGCGACAGACGCCAAGCTTGCAACCCCAGCAGCTCCAAGGCGCTGTCGTAGCGTTGGTCTACCGGGGTATCAAAAATCAGGGAAACATCGGCCCCCACCGTCAGCCAGCTGTTTTCTGCCAACTCGGACTCCAGTTGGCCCTCGCCCCACGAGGCGTAGCCCAGCGTGACCAGAACGCGCCGGGGCCCGGCGCCGGTGGACAAGGCTTCGAGCACATCTTTGGAGGTGGTCATGTCCAGGCCACCGGGGACGTGCATGGTGGAGCTGTAGGCAGATTCGTCGGCGGGTGCGTCGGCGCTGCGCATGGGGTCGTGCAAGACAAAGCCCCGGTCGGTCTGAACGGGCCCGCCCAGAAATACAGGCGCATCGGCCAGATCGTCACGGCGCAAAGACAAGTCCACCTTGTCGAGCAGGCCTTTGAGGCTGAGGTCAGTGGGTTTGTTGATGATCAGGCCCAAGGCACCACGCTCGCTGTGTTCACACAGGTACACAACGCTGCGCGCGAACGAGTCGTCTTGCATGCCCGGCATTGCGATCAGGAAATGGTGCGTCAGGTTAATGGGCGCAAAATCGGTGGACATATGGCCCAATTTTAACGGTGAACATGCAAGCCCCTGACACGGTAGGCCTCGTCTGGTTCCGACGCGACCTGCGCACCCAAGACCACGCCGCACTGCACCACGCGCTGCGCCAATGCGCGCAAGTGCATTGTGTTTTTGTCTTTGACCGCGAGATTCTCGATCCCCTGGAGCGCACTGACCGGCGGGTGGAGTTCATCCGCGAATGCCTGGTGGCGCTGGACCAGGATGTACGCGCACTCAGCGGCCATGACAGCGCGGGCCTCATCGTGCGCCACGGCGTGGCCAGCGAAGAGCTGCCCGCACTGGCCCACGCACTGGGCGCCCACGCCGTGTTCACCCACCACGACGACGAGCCCCAGGCACTGGCACGCGATGCGCGCGTGCGCACGGCGCTGGCCTTGCAAGGCAAAGCATTCCACACCTTCAAAGACCACACCATTTTTGAACGCAACGAGCTGCTGACCCAAAGTGGCGGGCCTTACACCGTGTTCACACCGTACAAAAATGCCTGGCTGCGCAAGGTGGATGCAGCGCGCCTGGCGCCCTGGCCGGCGGAGCCTTTCGCCACCGCACTGGCACCCCGCCCGGACTGGGCCTGCACGCCCGTGCCCAGTCTGGCCGCGCTGGGCTTTGCCCCGGCCGGGTTGGCCACGCTGCCACTGCCCACCGGCAGCCGGGGCGCACAGCAGCTGTTCGATGATTTTTTGCAGCGCATTGGCCGCTACGACAGCGCACGGGACTTTCCAGCCATCAAGGGCCCCAGCTACCTGAGTACGCACCTGCGCTTTGGCACCATCTCCATCCGCACACTGGCGCGCACGGCGCACGCTTTGGCCACCGCGGGCAACACGGGCGCAGCCACCTGGTTGAGCGAACTGATCTGGCGCGATTTTTATTTTCAGGTGCTGGCCAACTACCCGCAAGTGGTGGAACGCAGTTTCAGGCCCGCTTACGATGCCATCGTCTGGGAGTCAGGCCCAGCAGCCGAGGCCCTGTTTGCCGCCTGGTGCGAAGGCCGCACCGGCTACCCACTGGTGGACGCGGCCATGGCGCAAATCAACCAGACGGGTTACATGCACAACCGCCTGCGCATGGTGGTGGCCAGCTTCTTGACCAAAGACCTGGGACTGGACTGGCGCTGGGGCGAGCGCTACTTTGCGCAAAAGCTCAACGACTATGACCTGGCTGCCAACAACGGTGGCTGGCAATGGGCCAGCTCCAGTGGCTGCGATGCGCAGCCGTATTTCCGTATCTTCAACCCGGTGACGCAAAGCCAGAAGTTTGATCCCGAGGGCAAGTTCATTCGCCGCTACCTGCCGCAGCTGGCCGGGCTGCCCACCGCCGCACTGCATGCGCCCTGGCTGGCCAGACCGCTGGAGTTGCAAGCCGCTGGCATCACCCTGGGCGAGCACTACCCCCGGCCCATCGTAGACCACGAACAAGCTCGCCAACGCACGCTGCTGCGCTATGCGGTGGTGAAGGCTGAACGGTAGCGCACAACACAGCAGGCGCGCCCGCACCCGGCCGACCACAGCCGGGGCCAGGCTCAGGCTGCTACGGCCTCAGTGGTCAAGCGGGCGTAGTGCTGCACCAGACTGAGCAGTTCCTCATCGGAGTAAGGCTTGCCCAGGTAGTGGTTCACACCCAGTTCCATGGCATGTTCGCGGTGCTTTTCCGCAATGCGCGAAGTGATCATGATGATGGGCAAATCGCGCAAAGCTTCATCGCCACGGATGTTGCGCGCCAGATCAAAGCCATCCATGCGCGGCATTTCAATGTCTGACAGCACGACGGTGGGACGCTCTTCCTGCAAACGCTCCAGTGCCTGCAAGCCGTCGGCGGCCAGCGCGACACGGTAGCCTTCGCGCTGGAGCAGGCGCTGCGTGACGCGGCGCACGGTGATGGAGTCATCCACCACCAGCACCAGCGGAACCTGGCTGGCAGAAACGGATGGTGTAGCCCCCCCCACGCGCCCGGCGTCCGCAGAAGCGGCGGTGGGCAGCACCACGGCAGGGGCGCTCAAGGCCGCAGCACGCACCTGATCGCCATACACCGTGGACAACGCCACCGGGTTGTAAATCAGCACCACGGCACCAGAGGCCAGCACCGACATGCCCGCCAAGCCCGGCAGGCGCGCCAACTGTGGCCCCAGGTTCTTCACCACCACTTCCTGGTTGCCCAGCACTTCATCGACGTGCATGGCCACCCGCTGCGACGCACTGCGAAACACCACCACAGGCCGCGTCTTGCCCGCAGGCTCCTGGCTGTGGCGCGAAGCCTGCAAAAGGCCACCAGCCCAGTAAAACGGCACTTTCTCTGCCGCCACATCAAAAGTGCCGCTGCGATACGCCTGCTCCAGATCGGCCGCTGGCGTGCGACGCACCACCTCCACCAAATTGGCGGGCACGCCAAAAGACAAATCGCCTGCGCGCAGCATCACCACCTGCGTCACGGCTGTGGTCAGGGGGAGCACCATGCGGAATGCCGTTCCCTGACCAGCCTGCGTGGTGGTTTCAATGCGTCCGCCCAACGCCTTGATTTCAGAGCGCACAACATCCATGCCAATGCCACGCCCGGCAATGCCGGTGACCGCAGTGACGGTGGTGAAACCAGGCATGAAGATCAAATTGGCTGCCTGGGCGTCATCCACCTCCGCGTCGGGAGCAATCAACCCCTGCTCCAGCGCCTTGGCGCGGATGCGGGCCAGATTCAGGCCAGCGCCATCGTCACGGAACTCCACCGATACGTCGTTGCCCTCGTGGCGCAACGCCACCGCAATCGTGCCCACTGGAGGCTTGCCCATGGCAGCACGCTCTTCAGGACTTTCAATACCGTGGGCGACACAGTTGCGCAGCAAATGCTCAAAAGCAGGGGTCATGCGATCCAGAACACCCCGGTCCATTTCAATGGAACCACCGGTGATATCGAGCTTGATCTGTTTGCCCATCTCCTTGGAGGACTGGCGAACCACAGCGTACAGACGCTCAGCGATCCCCTCGAACTCCACCATGCGGGTGCGCAACAGATCACGCTGCAATTCACGCGCCTGGCGCCCCTGGGCAATCAAGTCGTCCTCGGCACCATCCATGGCGCGCTGCAAGTTGCGCTGCACAGTAGCCACGTCGTTGACCGACTCGGCCATCATGCGGGTCAATTCCTGCACACGGGTGAAGCGGTCAAACTCCAGCGGATCAAACCCGGCTGCCGAATCCTTGGCCAACGCCAGACGCGACTGCATCTGTGACTCCGACTGCATTTCAATATCGCGCAACTGCTGGCGCAACTTGTCCAGGTTGACGGACATATCGCCAAGAGAGCTCTTGAACTGCCCCAGCCGCGCCTCCAGCCGCGAGCGCGTAATCATCACCTCGCCAGCCTGATTGACCAGCCTGTCAAGCAACTGCGCCCGCACACGCACCGATTGGTGTGCCGCCGTGCGCAGTGGCGCCAATTGCACAGCCCCCTGCAAACGCGGCATCCCGGTGATGGGCGTCGCCACTTGCATGGCCGTGCCACCTGCGGCGGCAGGCTCTGGCACGGGTGCAACCACCACGGCTTCCGCTGGCGCCTGGGCGCTGATGGAGCGCAGGGCATCAAAGTTTGCCTGCAAAGCATCGAGCTGACCGAGCAAGGGCTCCAGGTGCTCAACACCCACAGTTTCCATGTCCAGCTGCTCAATCGCAGACTCAAGGCGGTGCGCCATTTCCCCCAAACGCATGGCACCAGCCAGACGGGAACTGCCTTTGAGCGTGTGCAAAGAGCGCAGCACTTCATTGCGCGCACCCAAGTTGTCTGGCCGTGCAGACCACTGGCGTAGCGCAGCCCCCAGGCGGGGCAACAACTCTGCGGCTTCGTCCTCGAAAATGGGGAATAGGTCGGGATCAATGACATCCAGAACGTCAATGTCATCGTCCACATCTTGCGGCGCCGCCTTCACCGCAGTATGGTCCGCGCTAGGGACCAGCCCTGAAGTTGGAATATCAGGCACCGGAACCAGAGCGGCTATTGTTGGCTCTGGCTCTGGCTCTGCTACCAACAGCTCTGCGGCGGCGCGTGCACGCTCAGCTTGCATTTCGGCCTCGTAAGCCTCTTCCTGCGCAGCCAACTCTTCCAGCGCAGCCAGCGCATCCTCCAACGGGGGGGTCAATGTGTTGGCCACCTCCGTCTGAAGAATCTGCCGCAGCGCATCCTGCACCTGCACGTTGGCCTGCTTAAGAAAGCCAGCGGCAAACCGGTGCAGAAGCCGGCGAATATCCTCAGCAGCATCTATAAACACCTGCGCCTGCGCAGGCTCCCCACAGGACTGTAGTTGCACATGGGAGAGTGCGTGCTCCAGCAACCTGGCCGTCTCGGACAAAGCCATGAAGCCCACGGTGGCAGAGCTGCCTGCCAGGGAGTGCGCCAAAGCAACCGCCGTATTGGGCAGTGGCTCATGCAGCTCCAGCGACCACTCTTGCAGCGAAACTGCCAGCCGACGCGACCATTCATCCGCCTCGTTGAGGTACACGTTGTAGAGCGGTATCCCAATACGCAGTGTGCCGATGACTTTGACAGCATCCTCCAACGGAGCGGGCATCGAGTCCTGTACAGGTGCAGTGTTTTCGGGTGGTACCGGTTGTGGCTCAGCAGCCGCTTGCAGCTCCATTTCCGGCTGTACTGCCAAAGGTGCCACCGATGCCTCAACGGTAAGCTCTGGCTCTGGCTCTGGCTCTGGCTCTGGCTCTGGCTCTGGCTCTGCAACGGCGCCTGCCGCCAAAGTGGACTCCGGAGCAACTACTTCTGCGAAGGACACCTCTGGCACAGCCAGCTTCTCAGGTTCCTGCGCCATCTCTGGCTCGGCCACGGCGACTGTCTCAAAGGCAGTCTCCGGAACAGCTTCCTGTGGAGCGAAGGGTTCTTCGGGTGCCGCCAACGCTTCAGGTTCAAATGCCACTTCCGGCGGCAACGCAGGCGCCACCTCCAACTCGCTCACAACCGCATCTGGCCAAGCAAGCGGTAGTTCCAGCAGGTTTCCTTCTGCCACTACCTGCTCAGGTGCAATTTCTTCAGGTGTAATCTCTTGCGCTGGAGACTCCAGACTGTTGGCAGGCTCAGCAAACGCTTCAACGCTGGGCTCCCAACCAAAATCTTCCGGCAGCAATACCGGCAAAGGCTCTGAACCCACCAACAACGGTGGAGCTTCCACCACAGGCTGCACTTCGGGCAGCGGCTCGGTCATATCCAGCGCCGTAGTGAACTCGGCAAAATCAATCTCTTCAGCAGGTGCTTGCACAAAGGCCGTATCCGCAGTGGACAGTGCCTCTGGCGCTGCCGGCTCGGGCATGACGTCAAACGGAACGTTCCATGCATCGTCCGCCACCTCGATGGCCCCCACGGAATGACCATCTGCTGTCGCAGGAACAACCTCTTGGTTCGTCTCCTCGGGCAAGGCAGGCATATCTGCCAACTGCTCGATGGCGAACTCGTGCTGCACGCTGGGCGACTCCAGCGACAAGGGAGCATCCAGCGGTAACGAGGGCCCCTCTGGCACCGCCACTGGCGCTGGCGCTGGCGCTGGCGCCAAGATAGCGTGCGGCGCCGACACACCAGGCAAAACCAATGGCAAAACCGTACCCGTCTGGCGCATGGCATCGGCAGACGCACGGAAGGCCTCTGCATGCCAAACGCCAAAATCGCCACCACTGGCAATGTCTTCCGCCCAGCGGCCAAAACCTTGCAAGGCATCCTGCGCCAACTGCAACAAAGGTGGCTGCATGGGCTTTTGCTCTGCCAGCCAGGCATTGAGCAGTTGCTCCATCGACCAGGCAGCCTCGCCAAACTCGTTCAACCCCACCATGCGGGAGCTGCCTTTGAGCGTATGAAACGCGCGCCGCAGCGTGGTCTGCTCACTCAGGTCGCCTGGCGCACGGTGCAGTTGTTGGACTGCGCCCAGCCCCTGGACCACCACCTCGCGCGCTTCCTCCAGGAATACCTCCAGCAGTTCATCATCCACGTCCAGGCGCGGTACTGACACCGGCTGAGGAATAGGTGGTGCCACGGGTGCAGGCACGGGCATTGGGGCCTGCGCCAGACTCAGTGACTCAACAGGCAGATCGGTTGGCCCTGTAGCAACTTCCAGCGGCGCAGAAGCCTGGGCCACGGGCACGTCAGGCACTGCGGGCATGACCGATGCCGCAGGCACAATGGATGCAGCCGGTGCAACAGGCACTGGTGCAGGCGCCAAAGCCGGTACAGGCTCCACGGCAGGTGTACGCGCCACGACCTCGGGCAGCGGCGTTGGCGCACGCTCCTGGGCCACGTGCTCCACTTCTTCGGGCTCGTCAGTGGCACGCGCACGGGTACGCCCCATCAGGGAACGCAACTCACCCAACTCTTCGTCATAGACAAACAGCTTGCGCGCCAAAGTACGCTGGTAGCTGAGCATGTCGATCAGAAACCCCAGCGCTCCCAGGCTATTACCCAGTTTCTCAAAGGTTTGGCTGCGCTCATCGGCCCCTTGCACTTCGTTGATCAGCAACCGCTCCACCGTGTCGCGCATGCGAACCACGGCCATGGATGCTTGATCCAGGCCCAGCACAGACAACACACCCCGCATCTGCGCCAACTGCCCGGGAACCACTTTCAGCGGACTGGTGTCCTCTGGCTTGCGGAAGAACTGGTCCATCGACCGCTCGGCCTCGCCCAGCGTAACGCGCAGTTCATCCACCACACTGCCCATGGTCTGGTGATCGCTGACACGCCGGTACAGCTCCTCCATCCAGGGCTCCAACGGCTCAGGCTCAGCCCCCGCACGCACACTGTCGAGACGCTCGGCCAGACGATGGGCCCGGTGGGTCATGTGTTCGTCAGCAGTGTCCAGCTCTTCAAAAGCAGCCTGCAGGTAGAGCACAGACGTCGCCACTTCCATGGCCAGCGCCGCAGAGGGGGGCTCAGCCGACCGGATCGTGGCATCCAGCGCCCTGGTCATGGCCTGCGCCAAACTCTCACTATTGCGATGGAGCTTGCGCAGCGAGTCACATACCAGGCTGAACTGATCCGCCGCAGGTTTGAGTTTGTTGCGGTCTCCCCCTGCCAACGCTGACCAGGTTTCTGTGGCGGTGGCAATTCGCTTGCGGGCTTGCGCCAGAACCACGGGATCAAAGCGACCAAAACGGCGCTCCTCATAATCCACCGGCGCAAAGCGATCCAGGGCAAAGGCGCCCCGCACCGCCTGCAATGCTGGGGCTTGCCCAGCATCGGTGTGGCGCGCCTGGGCACAGAAAAAGAGCAGGTCTTGCACCAACCGGTCGCCCACGGCAGGGTCGCCCTTGGCCAACGTGGCGTACTGCATGAGCACACGCGAGGCCACTCGCTTCACGTACAGATCCGTGACAAACAATCCCTGCGCAAATGCCTCAAAAAATCCAGCGCAAATCTTCCAGAATGCTCGCGGCTGCTTTTCAGACTGCGCAGCCGCCAGCCCCAGAGAAAGATTGCGCAAATCACGGGCAGCGTCCGGGCTGCCCTCTTTAACGATCTTCAGCACGGCCTGATCAAGCCGGGCACGGGCCTCAACGCCATACGCCACCGGAGCAGTATCTACCGCCGTTGCAGGCTCACGAAAACGCCGCTCCGCAGGCCACAGGTCGGCCGGATGAACGCGGTCTACACCGGCCAGGGCCTGCACATCGCGGTACTGCGGAAACAGCGCTACAGCAGACACCGTTTTGCCGGTGAGCACGCTGTCCAGATATTCACTGAGCGCAAAACTGGCACGCTCCAATACTGCGGCGGCTTCGTCTGTGCACAGCTCAGGGCGCTGCACATACCGCTGAACAGCGGACTCCATGGCCCGCAAGACCAAGGCGGGTGCGGCCATACCCACCATCTCCAGCGCACCGCTGGCCTGGTGCAATTGCTGGCGCGCCATGCGCAGGGAGCTGGCGTCCAGCGCCGCCAGATCAGACTCCTGGGCGACCTCGGCATCGTGGACAAAGCGGCGCAAAGACTTGACGGCAGCGTCCAGCGACTTGCGCAGTTCATCAAGCACCCAGGCCAACGGCCCCAGGTCCTGCTCGCCGTGGCTTGCGTCTGTCGGCAGTGTGTTGTCGACATCAATAGATGACATGGATTCGTCCCCGGCCGCACAGAGCCATTTCGTTGTTCGTAGCGTCAGGCAATCTTGAACCGGGCCACCGACTGGCGCAGTTCCTCTGCCATATGAGAAAGTTCGCGCACCTGCTGGGCGGTGGTGCGGGTACCCTCACCGGTCTGTTCTGTCACGGCAAAAATGTGCTGGATGTTCTCAGCCACCTCGTTGGCCAGCGTGGCCTCGCTGGAAGTGGAGGAAGAAATCTGCTCAATCAGCTCCGCTAGGCGGCGCGACACCTGGTCAATCTCGGAGAGTGCGGTACCGGCGCTGTCAGACAGGCGCGCGCCTTCCACCACACCCTGTGTAGAGCGCTCCATAGCGGCCACGGCATCTTGCGTGTCGGTCTGAATGGCCTTCACCAGCGCAGAAATCTGGCGCGTCGCATCGGCAGAACGTTCGGCCAGTCGCTGCACTTCTTCGGCCACCACCGAGAAGCCGCGACCAGCTTCACCGGCGGATGCAGCCTGAATGGCAGCATTCAGGGCCAGCACGTTGGTTTGCTCGGTAATGTCAGAAATCAGCTCGGTGATTTCACCAATCTCTTGCGACGACTCGCCCAGGCGCTTGATCCGCTTGGAGGTGTCCTGGATCTGGTCACGGATGGAGTTCATGCCGCCAATGGCATCCTGCACAGCCTTCAGGCCGGAGTCGGCTGCTTGCAGCGACTGGCGCGCCACCGTAGCGGACTCTTGCGCCTGCACAGACACCTCATTGATGCGGGTGGCCATTTCCAGCACAGAGCGGCCGGTTTCACGGATCTCGCGCAACTGCTCTGTCGAGGCGGCCAACAGCTCGGTGGAGGTGCTATCGACCTGCGCTGTCGTTTGTGCCACGCGGGTTACCGTGTTTTGCACGCTGCCCACCAGCACGCGCAGTTCTTCCACCGTGTAGTTGACCGAGTCGGCGATAGCGCCGGTAATGTCTTCAGTCACGGTGGCTTCCTGTGTCAGGTCGCCCTCAGCCACCGATTGCAGCTCGTTCATCAAACGCAAAATGGCTGCCTGGTTGGCATCGTTGATACGCTTGGCTTCTTGCTCTTGGCGCTGGGCATCCTTGTTTTGCAGTTCAGCGGCCTGCTGGCGGTGGCGACTGTCAAGCAGCTGAACCCGGGAAATGCCCACACCGCACAGCAGCACAAACATACCTGCCAATACCAGCGCGGCCAGCTGCCCAGCGCCCATACCTGTCTGGGCTGACAACTTGGTCTGGAGTGCCTCCATCTGGCGGCGCAGAGGTTCACTGTCGCCAATGATGGCGGTCTGCGCTTCACGGGCCGACACCAATCCCTGCAAGTTGCCCAGAATGGCGCTGGCCTGTGTACGGGTTTGCTCATAGAGCTTGATCAGCGCTTGCAACTGTTCACGCGTTTGACCGTCTTTGGTGGAAGCCAAGCGCAGATCGGGGCTGCCATCGAGCAGGCCCTGGGCAATTTCCTTGAAAGAGTTCAAATCCTTGCCCAACAGGAACACGGCTTCCGGGCTTACACCCTCCGTGGTCTGGAATTCGTTGGCTGACTTGCCGATACGCTGCGTCAGCATCACCAGCTGGCCAGCCGCTGAAATCTCGGAAGCGGGGGCGTTTTGCTGCAACTTCAGGGACGAAATGGTTTCTGCAATTTCCAGCAAATCCGAAGACTGGCGGTTGATGGTGCGCAGCGCATCGCCTACCTGGGTCAGAATTTTTTGTTGCCCCATCACAACCGCTGCATTGCGGTCAGCCCGCTCCACCAGCGGCGCAATTGCCTCCAGCTCCGGCTGAAATGATTCGCCCAATGCCTGCACACCCAGTTCTGTATCACCCGAATTGAGCGCTCGCACGTTGCGCGCCAGCACCCCGGCACTTTCAACCACATCAGGAAATGCCTGCGCACTGCCCACCAGCGCCTGCGATACCGATTTGGCCAAGCGCTGCGACTGCATCAGCGACTGTCCCGTAGCTGCCAGTTGCTGCGCCGCACGGTCAGACTGCTTGAGCACCCAGCCGGCGATCAACGCCACTACCACCACACCAATCGTCAGCAAAATGAGCAAGCGCCGCTGGTGACTGGCTGCTGCGGCCTTGCCCAACAGGGGCAGCTCGATAAACTCTGCGCCAGCCCCCCCCTGGGGGGCACGCCCATCTTCTCCAGGGTAGCCCTGCACACTGTTCAAGGCATCGCCATGGAAAGCCTCTCGCAGCGCAACGCCGTCGAGCGTAGAGCCCGCCAATGAATCCTGGCTCAACGCTACATCGGCAAGCGCATCCTGTTTTTCAGTCTGGCGACCGAACAGTTTTCCGAGTTGTTTGACGACGGACATGTGCAACCTTAAAGAAAGATTCAAGCGCTGATGCTTAAAAATGTGGGATGTTGTGCCAGAAGCTGCAGGTTCAGCTCCTGCCAGCGGGCACCGCTGGCGTCCAGGTAGACCGAGCCAAAGAAAGAGGGCGCATCCGGCGCAGGCGGCTCGGATGAGACAAAGGCATCCACACCGCGCAAACCTGCCAGGCGATCGACCAGCAAAGCGACGTTGACTTCCAGTGCCGTATTGAGGGCCAGCAAGCTGGCTTCGGCAAGTTTCTGCTCAGTGCGCACAGGAGAGTCGCCCAGCAGCACGGCAAGATCCACCACGCCAGACAACCCGCCGCGCAAGTTGGCCACACCCAGAAACCACTTCTGGGTATACGGAACAGGTTGAACGGCACCCCAGGGAAATATCTCTCCGGAATGCCCCAGCGGCAACAAATACGACGTTGCGCCAGCCTCCACAGCCAGCCAGGAGGACACAGAAAGCGCCTCGCTTTTGGCTGCCTGCAAGCGGTTGGCAAGTCGGGCTTGGAGATCTCTGAGGGCTTCTCTGTTAGCCATAAAAGACGCCGGACCGTCAGTTCAACGCGTCAATTCTGGCTTGCAACTCAACCGGATCCACAGGTTTAGTGATGTACCCGCGTGCGCCTTGGCGCATACCCCATACCCGGTCAGTTTCCTGATTTTTGCTGGTGCACATGATGATGGGCACATCTGCATACTGTGGATCGCGGGAAATAGCACGGGTCAATTGAAAACCATTTTGTCCTGGCATTACCACATCCATCAGGATCAAATCTGGCTTTTCTTCTGCCAAACGCCGAAAAGCCTCTTCTGCATTTTCTGCGGTGCGCACCTGCATACCTTTTTTGTGCAGCAAATCGCTCAAAAACATCAATTCGGTTTTTGAATCGTCAACGACCAGTACTTTATGGATGGGCATTACATCGCTCCTTGATCGGGATTACCAAACTGCTGCACGGCCTGCAACAGCTGGTCTTTGGTGAAAGGTTTGGTGAGATATTCTTGGCAGCCGACCATGCGCCCGCGCGCTTTGTCAAATACGCCGTCTTTGGACGAAAGCATAACTACCGGGGTGTGCGAGAAACGAGCGTTTCGCTTGATGATGGCCACCGTCTGGTAGCCATCGAGTTTGGGCATCAGAATGTCGCAAAAAATCAACTGCGGGTGGTAATCATTGATTTTGGCCAAGGCATCAAAACCATCGTCGGCCAATAACACTTCGTGTCCGCCCTGCTTGAGAAAAATCTCTGCGCTGCGGCGGATGGTATTACTGTCATCCACCACGAGCACTTTGAAAGTTGCGCCATTTGTAGTCAATTGTCACTGCTCCCGATGGGAAAATAAGCAATGCAGCCAAGCCGCATCAAATCTGAACCATCTCGAAGTCTTCTTTGCGGGCACCACACTCGGGACAAGTCCAGTTCATGGGAACCTGTGCCCAAGGGGTATTGGGAGCTATGCCGTGTTCAGGCGAGCCCGCCGCTTCGTCATAAATCCATCCACAAATCAAACACATCCAAGTTTTAGGGTCTGTCACAGCTTAAAGGGCCTTCACGTAGAATGCAACGATTGTATCTAGTCACCTCTGCGGGTTGCAGTTTCTACACCACCCCTTGCTGAAACGGGTTCATGACACCACCTTCCCACCCAGAGAGCGACGCACCGCCACCGGTGCAACCCACGCACCCCGCCTGCGTCATGGTGATCAACGCCAGCGATCCCAGCGGTGCTGGAGGCCTGACGGCAGACATCGCCACCATGGCCTCTGTGGGCGCACACCCGGTCGCGGTGGTCACGGGCGCTTATGTGCGCGATACCAGCGCCATCTTTGACCACTACAGCTTTGACGACGAAGCTGTTACAGAGCAAGCCCGTACCGCGCTGGAAGACCTGCCGGTGCAAATCATCAAAGTGGGCTTTGTCGGCACCCCCGAAAACGTCAGTGCCATTGCCGAGCTGACCACCGATTACCCCGAGCTACCCGTCATCAGCTACATGCCTAACCTGTCGTGGTGGCAAGAGGATCTGATTGACCAGTACCTTGACGCCTTTGCAGAGCTGCTTTTGCCGCAAACCACTGTGTTGGTTGGAAACCACAGCACCCTGTGGCGCTGGCTGCTCCCTGACTGGAACCACGAGCGCAGTCCCAGCGCCCGCGACATTGCCGCCGCCGCTGCACAAAAAGGCACGCCCTACACCCTGGTCACCAGCATCCCGCTGCCTGAGCAGTTTGTGGAAAACGTCCTGGCCTCGCCCGAGGCCGTGCTGGGCAGCGGCCGCTTCGAGCTGTTCGATGGCGTATTCACCGGCGCGGGCGAGACCCTGTCAGCCGCCCTGACCGCACTGCTGGCCTGCGGCAGCGATCTGGGCGAGGCCTGCGCCGAGGCCCTGGGCTACCTCGACCACACCCTGGAAAATGGTTTCCGCCCTGGCATGGGCCACCTCATTCCCGACCGCATGTTCTGGGCTGCGCCCGACGATGCGGACGAGCCCTCGCCCGAAGGCGACACCACCGATGTACCGTCCATCGACGGCTTTGTCCTCCCTCCCCATGACACCCAGCACTGACCGCAACCTCCCCCTGTTCGAACGCGCCAAGGCCGTCATTCCCGGCGGCGTCAACTCGCCCGTGCGCGCCTTCAAGGCCGTGGGCGGCACGCCGCGCTTCATTGAGCGCGCGCAAGGTGCCTATATGTGGGATGCCAACGGCCAGCGCTTCATCGACTACATCGGCTCCTGGGGGCCGATGATTCTGGGCCACGGCCACCCCGCCGTGCTCGAAGCGGTGCAAAAGGCGGCGCTGGAGGGCTTCTCGTTCGGGGCCCCCACCGAGCGCGAGGTCGAGCTGGCCGAGGCCATCATCGATCTGGTGCCGTCCATCGAAATGGTGCGCCTGGTCAGCTCGGGCACCGAGGCGGGCATGAGCGCCATCCGCCTGGCGCGCGGCGCCACCGGACGCAACAAGATCGTCAAGTTCGAGGGCTGCTACCACGGCCACGCCGACGCGCTGCTGGTCAAGGCCGGCTCGGGCCTGGCCACGTTTGGCAACGCCACCAGCGCCGGTGTGCCCGCCGAAGTGGTGCAGCACACGGTGGTGCTGGAATACAACAACGTGCAGCAGCTCGAAGAAGCCTTTGCGCTGCACGGTGCCGACATTGCCTGCGTGATGATCGAGCCCATCGCGGGCAACATGAACTTTGTGCGCGCCAGCGTGCCCTTCGTCAAGCGCTGCCGCGAGCTGTGTACGCAGCACGGCGCACTGTTCGTGTTCGATGAGGTCATGAACGGCTTTCGCGTGGCGCTGGGCGGCGCGCAAAGCGTGTATGCGCGCGACATTCCGGGCTTTGAGCCGGACATCACGGTCATGGGCAAGGTCATTGGCGGTGGGATGCCGCTGGCGGCCTTTGGCGGCAAGCGCGCGGTGATGGAGCACATGGCGCCACTGGGCAGCGTCTACCAGGCGGGCACGCTGAGCGGCAACCCCGTGGCCACGGCCTGCGGGCTGGCCACGCTGCGCGAGATCCGCCAGCCCGGTTTCTTCGAGGCGCTGTCGGCCAGCACCCGCACGCTGGTCGATGGCTTGGTGGCCGCTGCCGCTGCCGAGGGCGTGCCCTTCAGCGCCGACTGCGAGGGCGGCATGTTCGGCTTTTTCCTGCTGCCCACGCTGCCGCAGAACTACGCCACCGTCATGCAAAGCGACGGCGCGCGCTTCAACCGGCTGTTCCACGGCCTGCTCGATCGCGGCGTGTACATTGCCCCGGCGCTGTACGAGGCCGGTTTTGTCAGCGCAGCGCACACGCCGCAAGACATTGCCGAGACCATCTCCATCGCCCGCGACGTGTTCAAATCACTCGCAAATTGATAGCTGCTTGCGCCCGCCAGCAAAGCGCTAGCGGCCAAAAACACTAAAAATACCGCCGCCACCCTGGCGGCTTTCCTTTTGCCGCCCTGACTGCCCATGCTTGCTGCACTGAAGTTCTGTTTTGCCACGCTGGTGCTGGTGCTCAACACCCTGGCCCTGTGCGCCCTGATGGTGCCGTTCGCGCTGATCAAGCTGCTGCTGCCGTTCACGCCGGTACGCCGCCTGACCGACCGCGTGCTCAACAAGATTCCCGAGGGCTGGATTGCCATCAACAGCTTCTGGCTGGGCGCCGTCAACCGTGGCCGCTGGCAGGTGTCGGGCCTGGAGGGCCTGCGCCGCGACGGCTGGTACCTGGTCACCTGCAACCACCAAAGCTGGGTGGACATTGTGGTGGTGCAGCGCGTCTTGAATCAGCGCATTCCCATGCTCAAGTTCTTCCTGAAAAAAGAGCTGATTTATGTGCCCGTGCTGGGCCTGGCCTGGTGGGCGCTGGACTTTCCGTTCATGCGCCGGGGCGGCGGCGGTGGCAGCGCCCGCAAAGACCTGCGCGATGCGCGCGCCGCCTGCGAGAAATTTCGCCTGCTGCCCACTTCGGTGACCAGCTTTGCTGAGGGCACACGCTTCACCGCCGCCAAGCACGCCAGCCAGCAGTCGCCCTACCAGCACCTGCTGCAACCCAAGGCGGGCGGCATGGCGATGGCCCTGGGCACCATGGGCGAGCTGTTCCACGGCCTGGTCGATGTGACCATCGTGTACCCCGACAAGGTGCCCACTTTTGTCGATGCGCTGTGCGGGCGCCTGGGCGATGTGGTGGTGCTGGTGCAAGAGCGCCCCATTCCGCCCGAGCTGCTCAAGGCCAACGCCAAACAGCGCGCACTGCTGCAAGACTGGCTCGATGGCGTCTGGCAAGACAAAGACCGCGCCATCGCGCAGGTGCTGGCCCAGCGCAACGCGGGCCGCGCCTGAGCGCAGGCGGCGTTGGCAGCGCGCCGCAAAAGCGCTTGATTTGATAGCTGCTTGCGCTTTATCAGCGCGGCTTTCAGCCTGTTTTAACCCTATAAATCCGCAGCCAATTACTGCCCAGGGGCTGTGGCGTCCTGCGGCTGCTCGGCCCACAGGACGGCGCGGTCGCGGCCCGTGTTCTTGGCTTGGTACAAGGCGGCATCGGCCTGCTCAAACAGCAGGGCAATGCCTTGCGCTGGGGCGCTGTTTTCCGGGTACAGGCAGGTGGCGCCCACGCTGATGGTGACGCAGTGGCGCACCGGGCTGGTCAGGTGCTCCAGCGCCAGCGCGCGCACGGTGGCGCACAGGCGCTGCGCAGTGACCCGGGCCTGGGCGCTGTCGGCGTCGGGCAGCAGCACGGCAAACTCCTCGCCGCCGTAGCGGGCCACCAATTCGCCCTGGCGCTGCGTGGCCGTGGCCAGGGCGGCGGCCACCTGTTGCAGGCAGTGGTCGCCGCCCACGTGGCCGTAGTGGTCGTTGTAGGCTTTGAAGTGGTCGATGTCGATCATCAACAGGGCCAACGGGCGGCGGCGCTGCTGGGCCTGGGCCCAGGCCAGCGGCAGCGCTTCGTCCAGCGCACGGCGGTTGGCCAGCTGGGTCAGGGGATCCAGGCGCACCTGCTCTTCCAGCGTGTGGCGGTAGCGGTCGAGCTGCTCTTCGGACTGGCGCCGCTCGGTGATGTCTTGCACCGTGCCGGTCATGCGCAGGGTGTTGTGCTGCGGGTCCATGGCGTACTCGCCCCACACCTGCACCCAGCGTTCTTGCTGGTCGCTGGTGCGCACGATGCGGTACTGCGTGTGCAGCGGGCTGCACTGCTCCATGGCTTGCCGGTGGACTTGCAGCACCTCGGCGCGGTCTTGGGGGTGCAGCATGGCCACCCACTGTTGCAGCGTCATGCGCTCTTGCGGCGGCAGGCCGAAGATGGCGCTGGCCATGCTGGACATGAAAAACTCTTCGCTGCGGGCGTAGTAGGCAAAGTAGCCCACGCGGGCCGCTTTTTGCGCGCTGTCGAGCCAGTGCAGGCTGTATTGCAGCTCGTTTCTCAGCGCCTGCTCGCGCCGCCGGGCCTGCCATTGCCAGCC
>NZ_JAQUAL010000152.1:0-7973 GCF_028687295.1 Simplicispira sp. | reverse complement strand
GCACCGGCAAGACCGCGCCGCGCAGGTTGATCACGCCACGGATGCACTCGGGCATCATCGGCACTTCGGTCAGGCCGCTGTACTCGATGATTTCCTTGATGCACAGAATGCCAATGGCAAACGGCTCGCCGTTGAGCATGAACGTGAGGTACTGCGTCTGCTCTTGCAGACGGGCGGAGTGTTCCGCCAGCGCCACTGACTTGGCCGTGGCCGGGACGACTTGGTTCATGGCGGGTTCTTTCAGAATTTGGTGAACTTGGACTCGTCAATGTCCGTGTCACTGCCGTCCAGGGCTGCCGACGAACCCAAGCCCATCGACTCCATGAACGCCTTGGGTGTGCCACCACTGGAGGCTTTGCGCGCAGCGGGCTTGTAGGACTGCTGTGCGGCCTTGCGGGCGTTGCTGTTGGCCGACGGCTTGTGGCCGCTGGCACCTGCCCCGTGGCCAGCGCCGTCAATCTTGAAGAACGCCATGGTCTGCTGCAGCTGCTCGACCTGGCTGCTCATTTCTTCGGCGGTGGCGGCCAGTTCTTCGGAACTGGAGGCGTTTTGCTGTGTGGTCTGGCTCAGCTGGCTGATGGCCGAGTTGATCTGACCGGCGCCCGAGGACTGCTCTTCCGAGGCGGCGGTGATTTCCTGCACCAGGTCAGATGTCTTTTTGATGCTGGGCACGATCTCGTCGAGCAGCTTGCCAGCTTTTTCGGCCAGATCGACGCTGGAGCCTGCAACCTCGCCGATCTCCTGCGCCGCCACCTGGCTGCGTTCGGCCAGCTTGCGCACCTCGGCGGCCACCACGGCAAAGCCCTTGCCATGCTCGCCCGCGCGCGCTGCCTCGATGGCCGCGTTCAGGGCCAGCAGGTTGGTCTGGTAGGCAATGTCGTCAATGATGCCGATCTTCTTGGCAATCTGCTTCATCGCTGCCACCGTGGCCGCCACCGACTCGCCGCCTTCGGTGGCCTGCTTGGCCGCCTGGCTGGCCATGCCATCGGTGATCTTGGCGTTTTCGGTGTTTTGCGAGATGGAGGACGTCATCTGCTCGATCGACGCGCTGGTCTCTTCCACGCTGGCTGCTTGCTCGCTGGAGGCCTGCGACAGCGATTGCGCTGTGGCGCTGACCTGCTCGGAGGCGCTGGAGAGGGCTTCGGCGGCCACCAGCACCTCGGTGATCACGCTGGCCATTTTGCTGACGGCGTTGTTGACCATGGTGCTGAGTTCGCGCAGATCGCCTTGGTAGTTGCCGTTGACGTCGAGCGTCAGGTCACCGCGTGCCACAGCGCCCATGACGGTGCGCACTTCGTTGACGGGAATGACGACCGATTCAAGGGTGGCGTTGATGCCTTGGATGACCTTGCGGAAGTCCCCGTGGTGCTTGGCTGCATCGGCGCGCACCGAGAGCTTGCCCTCCACCGTGGCTTGCGAGAGCAGGTTGGCATCGGCCACCAGGGCCGTGACGGCCTGGATCACATCGCGCAGGCTCTTGGCCAGTACATCGTTGTCCGAGCGCACCTTGACCGAGACCGACAAGTCACCCTTCGAGATGGACTGCGCCGCCGCCGATTGCTGGTTGGTCGCCTCAATGCAGGCATTGAGGTTGTTCTTCAGCGTGTTGAAGTCGCCGTTGTAGGAGTCGGTGATCTGCTTGGGGATATCGCCAATGGCAATCAGCTCGACGTACTTGGCGGCCACGTTGAGCGGGCCAATGACCGCGTCCAGCGTGTCGTTGACACCCTGCACGATCTTGCGGAAATCGCCCTGGTGCTTGGCGGCGTCGGCACGGGTGGCCAGCTTGCCCTCGACGGCAGCCTTGGACAGCACGCCCGCATCGGCCACCAGTGCATTGACGGCGTCGATACAGGTGTTGAGGTTGTTTTTCAGCGTGTTGAAATCGCCGTTGTAGGTGTCGGTGATCTTGGCAGGAATGGCGCCGCGCGAGATGTCGTCCACGTACTTGGCGGCCACGTTGAGCGGGCCAATGACTGCATCGAGTGTGTCGTTCACGCCCTGCACGATTTTGCGGAAATCGCCCTGGTGCTTGGCGGCGTCGGCACGGGTGGCCAGCTTGCCTTCGACGGCAGCCTTGGACAGCACGCCCGCGTCCGAGATCATGGCTTGCACCGCCGATTGCATGGAGCGCAGCGACTGGGCCAGTTTGCCGATTTCGTCGTTCTGGTTCAGCGCCAGCGTGTTGCCGAAATTACCGGCGGCCATTTCATTGGCGTGCTCCATGAGCTGGTGAGTGGGGGCTGTGATGCTGCGGGTGATCAGCCAGCCCAATGCGGCACTTAGTGCCACAGCCAATACCGTCAGTATCAGTAGCAGGCGTTCTGCGTTGTCGGCCAGATCTTCGGCGTCTTTGCCCCGTGCCTGGATCAAGGCAGTTTGGCCTTCTACCAGGGCCTGAATGGCAGAGATGTAGTTTCCTTGGCTGTTGCGCAGGGTGCCAGACAACATGCTGGCGGCTTCTTCGCGTTGGCCTGCCTTGATCAGGCTGACGTATTTCCCCATGTCCTGCACATAAATCGCACGGGCATCCTTGACCTTTTGCAGGCTAGCCTTGCCTGTGTCTGTGGTGATCATTTGCTCCAGTTTGGCAATGCCTTCAGAGATGATGCGGCTTTGTTCTGGCAGACGATCGAGTTCTTTCTGGGTTTCAGTCTCTTTGAAAATGTAGAGGTTGCGCAACACCCGCGCATTCACATTGATGGCATCCACAACGTCGTTGGCCACTACCGTTTTGGGGAAATCCTGCTGCACCAGCGACCGGATATCGCCGTTGATCTGGTTGATCCGGGACATGCCAATGCTGGCCACAATGATCAGCAAGACCAGTGTGGCGCAGAAGCCGATGGCCAGCCGGACTCCAATCTTCATGTTCTTGAACATATTGATCTCTTTCTAAAAACTTGGTTGAACAGCGTCTTGCCAGGGTCACTGAAATGGTTCAGGCCAATGCCAGGGTTTCGCCCGTTTTGTTGCCTGCAAAGCCTTGGGCCGCCTGTTGTATCAAGGCGGGTACGTCCAGAATCAGGGCGACTTCGCCGCTGCCCAGAATGGTAGAGCCACTGATGCACTTGGCTTGGTTGAACAGCTTGCCCAAGGGTTTGATCACGGTCTGGAACTCGCCCAGCAGCGTGTCCACCACCAGCCCGGCTTTTTGCCCGGCGTGCTTGAGCACCACAATGTTTTCGCGCCGCTTGAGCGGCTGCGTGATACCAAACAGCTCGCGCAGCCGGATGAAGGGCAGCACCTCGCCGCGCAGGTTGGTGTAGTTGTGGCCGGGTTCGGCAGAAAAAGCCACGCATTCCTCGATCATGTCCAGCGGAATGGCAAACACCGAGGTATCGACTTCGACCAGAAAGCCATCAATGATGGCCAGCGTCAGTGGCAGGCGCACGGTGACGGTGGTGCCCTTGCCCTCGGTGCTGTTGATGCTGACGCTGCCGCGCAGCGCCGTGATGTTGCGCTTGACCACGTCCAGCCCCACGCCCCGGCCCGACAGGTTGGAGACTTTCTCGGCAGTGGAAAAACCCGGCTCGAAGATCAGCCCATACACCTCGCTGTCGCTGAGGTGGTGCCCTGGCTCTACCAGACCGCGCTCGATGGCCTTGGCCAGGATGCGGTCGCGTTTGAGGCCGCCGCCGTCGTCTTCCACCGTGATGACGATGCTGCCCGAATCATGGAAGGCATTGAGCTTGAGCAGGCCCTTGGCGGGCTTGCCCCGCTCGGCACGCACTGCGGCGGACTCGATGCCGTGGTCCAGCGAGTTGCGCACCAGGTGCATCAGCGGGTCGCCAATTTTTTCGACCACCGTTTTGTCCAGCTCGGTGTCCTCGCCGTTGATGACCAGGGCAATGTCCTTGCCCAGGTCGCGTGACATGTCGTGCACCACGCGCTGAAAGCGGCCAAAGGTGGCGCCAATCTTGACCATGCGCAGTTGCAGGGCACTGTCGCGCACTTCTTCCACCAGCCCGGAGAGCTTGGAGGTGTGCTCCTGCAAGTCGGCCATGTTGGCGCGCCGGGCGATCAGGTTGACGCCTGCGCCGACGATGATCAGCTCGCCCACCAGGTTGATGAGCTGGTCGAGCTTGTCGGCATCGATGCGCACCGAGCGGCTTTCCTGCGCGTGCAGCTCTTTGACCTGCGTTTGCTTTTTGATGGCGGCATCCACCACTTCGGGGTGGACGGCGCGCTGCTCGACCAGCACGGTGCCGATCAGGGGTGTCGGCGTGGTTTTTTCCTGAATGTTCAGGGCCTCGTCCAGCTCTTTCTGGGTCAGGGCGCCGCAGCGCACCATCATTTCGCCAATGCGCACCGAGACTTCGTGCTGCTCTTGCTGGATGTGTTGTATGTAGTCGCTGGTGCGGCTGTGGGGCGGCAGGATGCGCACTTCGCAGTCGTCGTGGACAAACTCGAAAGCGTTTTCGATGGCGGCCTTGGTGGCACTGCTTTCCAGCTCGATTTCGTAGCCGAGGTAACAGGCCTCGGGATCCATGTCCTGGGGCTCGGGCAGCTTCTCGGACAGCACCAGCACCTCTTCAATGCGCCCGAGGGTGCCCAGGAAGCGGATGAACGACAGCGGATCCATGCCGTTGCGCAGCACTTCGGGGCCAAAACGCAGTGAAATGTGCCAGTGGTCTTGTGCCGCACCGCTGCCAGGCATGCGCTGGGTGGCGTCTGCGGGTGCCGCCGCTGCACTGGCCGATAGCCCCGAAGGCACTGCCGCTTGTCCCAGGTGTGCGCGCAGTTGCTCCAGCAGCGGCTCGCCTTGCGCGGTAAGCGCAGGGTTTTCGGCGGTGTCGCCAGCGGCAATGGCGTCAATCAGGGTGCCAATGTGGTCGCCGCATGACAGCAGCAAGGCGATGAGGCTGTCGCTGATGCCAATACGGCCATCGCGCACCCGATCCAGCACGCTTTCGGTGACGTGGGTAAAGGCCACCACATGGTCGAGGCTGAACAGTCCGGAAGAACCCTTGATGGTGTGCGCCGTGCGAAAGATGGCGTTGATCAGCTCTGTTTTTTCTTCTGCCTGCTCCAGGGCCAGCAGCGCGTTCTCCATGTCTTGCAGCAGCTCGCGGCTTTCGACAATGAAGGTTTGCAGGGCTTCGTCAAGGTTCATGGAACACCTTTGGGGACAGAGGGCGGTACTCAGGCACGGGCGGCGCCCAAGGGCTGGGGAATCACCAGGTCGTCCCCAAAATAGGCGGCGAGGTGGAGCAAGTCAAACACCTCCAGCACCGCTGCGCTGTGGCCCACCAGCCGCAGCTGGCCTTGCTGCTTTTGCGCGGTGCGTTTGGCCAGCATCAGCAGTTGCACGCCAGCGGTGTCCAGTTCGGTCACGGCCGACAAATTGACCTCCAGCGTGGTGTGGGGCTGCAAGGGCTCCAGCAGCGCCCGCTTGAGCTCCTCGGCCCGGTAAATGGTTATTTCACCTTCGATGCGCAAGGGGGCATCGGACGCGGCAGGGGTGGTCATGGGCGTAACGGCAGATCAATCAAGGCAGGCACAGCTTTTGCACAGCGCCCAGCATTTGCTCGGGCTTGAAGGGCTTGACCACCCAGGCTTTGGCGCCTGCGGCCTGGCCTTCGCGCTTTTTGGATTCATCGGACTCGGTGGTCAGCATGATGATCGGCGTGAACCGGTAGCTGGGCATTTGCTTGACGTTCTTGACGAAGGTGATGCCGTCCATGACGGGCATGTTCACGTCACTGATGATCAGGTGTACCTTTTGGCCCGTGAGTTTGCCAATGGCGTCCTTGCCGTCCTGGGCTTCGATTACCTCGTAGCCAGCACGGCGCAAGGCAATGCCAACCACCATGCGGATAGAGGCTGAATCGTCCACCACCATGATTGTTTTAGCCATCTGCCGTCCTAAAAGAAAGTAATGCCATCGTCCGCTTCGGGCGCTGGGCGGGTGGGGGGTGGGGCGGTGCCTTGGTGGCTGGGCGCCTTGGCCACCGCGAGCGGTGTTTTTCTGTCGTGGGCCAAGTGCTGGTCTTTCATGACATATGACTTACGCATTTCGGCCAGAAAACCCTCTGCATCCAATGGCTCCAGGTGGCCTGTGGCAAGGCACTCCTGTTCGTGCTTTTCAAAGTACGCCGGGATGTGGGTGATGTTGCTTTCCACCTGCGTCAGTATTTGGCTGACCCGGTCTTGGAACTGCAAGTTCAGCAAGACATCGCCAATATCGGCGTGAATGGCCATGCTTTCGTTTTTCAGCAAGTCGGTGGACGTTTGCAACCCGGAGGTGATGCTCCTGAAGTTGTCCATCACGCTGACTATGCGCTCTTGCGAGGTGCGCAGCGAGTCGTCTTCCTGGCGCACGGACGCCTGGGCGGGGCTGCAGGTGCTGGTGATGGCTTCGCTGATGACGGCCACCATCTGGGCGATGCGCCGGCCGGTTTCACCGGACTGCTGCGACAGCATGCGAAATTCTTTGGCCACCACCGCAAAGCCCCGGCCATGCTCGCCTGAGCGTGCGGCCTCAATGGCGGCATTGAGCGCCAGCAGATTGGTTTGCGAGGCAATTTTGGCCACATCGGTGGCCATGTCTTCGAGTTGTTTGGTGAACTGGTTGAGCGACTCCACCTTGTCCAGCATGGCAGCCATGCTGGTCATGGCCGCTGTTTGCGAGGAGAGCACCTGGGTCAGCTCATCCTGGCTGCGCTGGAACACCGACACCAGGTCTTGCCCCTCGGTGGAGGCTGTGGCCTGGCCCGCCGTATCGACGGTATGTTCCAGGCGTTGCACGATCTCGCTGAAGCGTTCGGTCAATGCCGTGATACCGCTTTCCATCTGTTGGCGCGAGTTGCCAATGTGGCCGACCCAGACGGGGGTGACTTTTTCGCCAAATTGCCTTTGCCCTGCCAGAAACTCTTCGAGGTGGGAGTGCAGGTTGCGGTTTTTTCGCAGGGTGGCACGCCAGCCCGAAAAGGCCCCCAATGCCACCAGCACGGTGGCCAGCGTGGCCGATGTGGCGGTGACGCCGCCAGCCACAAGCACAGCCACGCTGCCCAGGGCACCCACGCCTGTGGGTGACCAAAAGGTGACACTGTTCCAGTCGGAGCTGTTCAAAGCGTTGGCTCCTGTGTGGACGGGCCTGGCCCATGGGGGGAAAACAGGGGTGTGTTCATGGGGGCGTAAAAGCCATGCGCATGGCGTGAATATCAGGGGGAAAGCAGCTTCTGTAACGTTTGGAATCGTATCAGTTTCGCCATGGGATTCCAGGCCCTGGGGCAGGGCGGCACAAAGCGCATGTGGGGCTGGGTCTGGCCGCCCGGGCGCTTGGCACCGTGGCGGGTATTGCAGCGGTTAATGATTTGGAATAAAAAGTGCCTTGAAGGCAATGACGGTGGGCGCAAGTAGCTATTAAAAAAATAGCAAAATCAGCGCAGCACACCCAGCGCCAATGTCAGGCTCGCCATGCCCAGCAGCGTTGACAGCGTGACCAGGCCCGCTACATACGGGCCGTTGTAGCCCATGCGTGCGGCCAGCACGTAGCAACTCGAGGCGGTGGGCAAGGCCGAGAATGCCAGCAGCACCGTGGTTTGCACGGCATCCAGACCCAGCAGCCGTGCCATGGCCCAGGCCACCAGTGGTTGCAGCAGATGGCGAATGCCCAGCACCGACACCGACAGCAGCTTGCTGCGCGTGAGCAGCCCGAACTGCATGCCTGCACCCGCCGCCATCAGCCCCAGCGCCAGAGAGGCGGCACTGATGCGGCCAATGGTGGGCTCTGCCCAGGCCGGAATCCGAAAACCCAGCAAGTTGGCCACCAGCCCTGTGGCCGTGGCCAGAATCAGTGGGTTGCGCAGCAGCTCACGGGCAAAGCTGTGCTGGCCCTGGCGTGCCATGGGCCAGACAGCGGCCACGTTGAACAGCGGCACACAGACGCCAATCAGCACCGCAATCAGCAGCAGGCCCTGGCTGCCTGCCAGGCGCTCGGCCAGCGCCAGGCCAATGAAGGAGTTGAA
>NZ_JAQUAL010000151.1:1708-8046 GCF_028687295.1 Simplicispira sp. | reverse complement strand
TTCAAGAGCAACAAGCTCAAGATCGACCAGTCTTTTGTGCGCGACATCAGCACCGACCCCGACGACCAGGCCCTTGCCACTGCCATCGTGCAAATGGCCCGCAGCCTGGGCATGAGCACCATTGCCGAGGGCGTGGAAACCACCGAGCAACTGTCCTTTTTGCACGCCCGGGGCTGCGACGAGGTGCAGGGCTACCACTTCAGCCGCCCACTGATGCCCGAGCTGTTCGACCGCTTTGTGCGCGACAACCTGGAACAGCAGGCCACCAAAGCCCCGCAAGCGCAGCAAGACACCGAATAATTTGCTATATAAAAAATAGCTGCTAGCGCTTACTCCGTAAGCGCTAGAGGCCAAAAACACCAAAAATTTACCCCTGCCACAGCCATTACCAGGAGACACCCGGCATGCACCTTCCAGCGTCCTATCTGCAAAAACGCACCTCGGCCACCGACGCCATGCGCCATGTACGCAACGGCGACTCCATCATCGTGCCCACGGGTGTGGGCGAGCCGCCCACGCTGCTGTCCGCCCTGTCCGAGCAGCGCCGCAATTTTCAGGACGTCAAGGTGGCGCAGATTCTGGCCGTGCGCAAATACGGCTATTTCGACCCCGAAACGGCTGACCACGTGCGCCACGTAGCCCTGTTCTTAGGCCCGGCCAGCCGCGCCGGCGCGCAGGCAGGCTGGGTGGACTTCATTCCCAATTACTTCTCGGAAATCCCGCAGCAGATCGAGCGCGGGCAGATCCCCGCCGATGTGGTCTTCAGCATGGCCTCGCCCATGGATGCGCACGGCTACTTCTCGCTCAGCCTGGGCGCCGACTACACCATGGCCGCGCTGGCCAAAGCCCGCGCCGTGGTGCTGGAAGTGAACCCCAATGTGCCCTTTGCCTATGGCAACTGCCTGGTACACATCTCGCAGGTCACGGCGCTGGTCGAGAGCGATGAGCCGGTGTTTGAAGTGGGCCTGCCCAGCATCGGCCCGGTGCAGGAGGCCATCGGCAAGCAGGTGGCCGACCTGATCGACGACGGCTCGACGCTGCAAATTGGCTACGGCGGCATCCCTGATGCCGTGGTCATGCAGCTGACGCACAAGCACGACCTGGGCATCCACACCGAGATGATTGGCGACGGCATCCTGACGCTGCTGGAGAGCGGCGCCGTCACCAACCGGCGCAAAAACTACCTGCCCGGCAAGATGGTGGCCACGTTTGCCCTGGGCTCGGCCAAGCTCTACCGTTTCATGGAGCGCAACCCGGCCCTGGAGATGCACCCGGCCGATTTCACCAACGACCCGATGCTGGCGGGCCAGAACGACAACCTGGTGGCCATCAACGCCACGCTGCAAATCGACCTGCTGGGCCAGTGCGGCTCTGAGAGCCTGGGCTCTGTGCCCTTCTCGGGCACGGGTGGTCAGGCCGATTTTGTGCGCGCGGCCAACCGCTCACGCGGTGGCAAGGCGTTTATCGTGCTGCCCTCCACGGCCAAAAACGACAGCATCTCGCGCATCGTGCCGGTGCTCAGTCCCGGCACACACGTCAGCACCAGCAAGAACGACATCAATTACGTGGTCACCGAATACGGCGTGGCCCAGTTGCGCGGCAAGTCGGCCAGTCAGCGTGCCCGCGAGCTGATCGGCATTGCGCACCCCGCCTTCCGCGCCGAACTGACGGCGCAGGCCAAGCAGATGAATTTGCTCTGAGCTTCAGTGCCACCCTGCAACTGCCGATAAACCAGTATCACCACCCACAAGGACATCCCCATGGATATTGCCGCTACCAACGCCATCGTGCGCACTGCCACGGCCCAGGCCAGCCAGACCACCTCCGACGCGGTCAACATCGCCGTGCTGAAAAAGGCCCTGAACACCCAGGCCGCTGCCGCAGCCACCATGCTGGAGGCGCTGCCCCAACCACCGCAGCAACCGGCGCTGGCCACCTCGGGCACGCTGGGCACCCGGCTCAACACCATCGCCTGACGCGCCCGCCGCGCACCCGGCCCCGCTGGCCGGTGCAGCGCCCTTTTCTTGGCCGCCCACCGGGGCGGCTTTTTCACGCACGGCGCTGGCATGCTGCGCCCAGCCTGTTTTTGCCCACCTGCCCACCGCCACATGACCACCCCATCCAGCCCTGCGCCCATTGATGCCGCTGCCACCCAAGCCTTTATCGCCCGCTGGCAGGGCGTTGCCGCCAGCGAACTGTCCACGGCGCAGAGCTTTGTCATTGACCTGTGCGCGCTGCTGGGCGTAGAGCGCCCCCACCCCACGCCCGACCAAAGCTACATGTTCGAGCGCCCCATCACCTTCACGCACGGCGACGGCAGCACCAGCGCCGGGCGCATCGACTGCTACCGGCGTGGCCACTTGGTGTTGGAGGCAAAAAAGCTCAAGGCTGGCAGCCATACCAAAGGCTTTGACGATGGCCTGCTGCGCGCGCGCAGCCAAGCTGAAAACTACGCCCGTGCCCTGCCCGCCCACGAGGGCCGACCGCCCTTTGTGCTGGTGGTGGATGTGGGCACGGTGATCGAGGTCTATGCCGAGTTCAGCAAAAGCGGCGGCACCTACACGCCGTTTCCTGACCCGCGCAGCCACCGTCTGGCCTTGGCCGACCTGGCCCGCCCCGAGGTGCAAGAGCGCCTGCGCCGCATCTGGCAAGACCCCGACAGCCTCAACCCCGCGCGCATCAGCGCCCAGGTCACGCGCGATGTGGCGGCGCTGCTGGCGCAACTGGCCAAGTCGCTCGAAGGCGGCAACGCCAGCGCCAGCAGCAACCCCGGCGCTGGCACAAATTTCAAGCCAAATAAGCCTGAAGACCAAGCGCAGCAAGCGCTACCAGCTTCTGAAAACATAGCATCGTATTTGACCCGCTGCCTGTTTTCCATGTTTGCCGAGGATGTAGAGCTGCTGCCCAAAGGCGCGTTTTTGGGCCTGCTGCAAACGCACCGCAACGACCCGGCCACGCTGCAACAGATGCTGCGCATTTTGTGGACGGACATGGACAAAGGCGGCTTCAGCGCCGCGCTGGCCAAGCCGGTGCTGCACTTCAACGGCAAGCTGTTCAAGGGCGCAGAGCGCGACGGCTACAGCCTGCTGCTGACGCCCGCGCAGATTGATTTACTCATTCAAGCGGCCAAAGCCAACTGGCGCGAGGTGGAGCCAGCCATTTTTGGCACGCTGCTGGAGCGCGCCCTCAGCCCCACCGAGCGCCACGCGCTGGGTGCGCACTACACGCCGCGCGCGTATGTGGAGCGGCTGGTGCTGCCCACGGTGATAGCGCCCCTGCGCGCCGACTGGGCCAACGCCCAAGCCGCCGCGCTGGTGCTGGCCACCGAGGCCGCCGCGCTGGAGGGCAAAGCAGCCGAGGCCAAACTGGCCGAGGCCCGCGCCGAAGTCAAAAAGTTTCACCACCAGCTCTGCACCACGCGGGTGCTAGACCCGGCCTGTGGCAGTGCCAATTTTCTGTACGTCACGCTGGAGCATTTGAAGCGCCTGGAAGGCGAAGTGGTCAACCAGCTCGAAGCACTGGGCCACACGCAAGACCAGCTCGGCTTTGAAGGCGAAACCGTCACGCTGCAACAACTGCGCGGCATCGAACTGAACGAACGCGCCGCCGCCCTGGCTGAGCTAGTGCTGTGGATTGGTTATTTGCAGTGGCATATCCGCACCCGAGGCAACGCCGCCGTGGCCGAGCCGGTCGTCCACAACTACGGCAACATCGAATGCCGCGATGCCGTGCTGGCCTGGGATGCGCAAGAGCTGGCCTACGACGAGGCTGGCCAGCTGCTCAGTCGCTGGGATGGAGTGACGTTCAAAGTCCACCCGGTGACGGGCGAAAAGGTGCCCGACGAAGCCGCCCAAGTGCCGCAATGGCGCTACGTGGGCGCCCGGCCCGCGCCGTGGCCGCAGGCGGATTTCATTGTGGGCAACCCGCCGTTTATTGGAAAACTGCGGATGCGCGAGGCTTTGGGCGATGGTTACGTGCAGGCGTTGCGGGCGGCCTGGCCGGAAGTACCGGACAGCGCAGACTTTGTGATGTTCTGGTGGGCACGGGCAGCGGCGCTGGTGTCGGCGGGGTCTTGCAAGCGCATGGGGCTGATCACGACCAACAGCCTGACCATGGTGTTCAACCGGCGCGTGGTGCAGGCGGGGCTGGATGGTGCTTTGACTTGCACCGGTTTGGAGGGCGCTGCCTTGGATGGCGCTGCTTTGGCGGGCGTGGGGTTGGTGGATGCGGGTGCAACGGGCGGGGATGGCGCCGGGGAGGCTGGGGACGCTGCGCCAATTCCCGGCCAACCATGCCATTTGGTGTTTGCCATTGCCGACCATCCTTGGGTGGACGGCGCCAACGGCGCTGCGGTGCGCATTGCCATGACCGTGCTGGCGCCCGACGCAGGCGAAGGGCAACTGTGCAGCGTTGTGGGCGAACAAACCGGCGAGCACGGCGAAGTGGCCGTCGAACTGATCGAGCGCACCGGGTTGATTCACGCGGATTTGAAAGTGGGCGCCAATGTCACCCAAGCCCAAACACTCCAAGCCAATGCCAAGCTGAGCAGCGCTGGCGTGATTCCCCACGGCGCAGCCATGCAACTGACCGCCGAAGAAGCGGCCACCATGGAAGCAGATGCGCCCATCAAGCCCTACCGCAACGGTAAAGACCTGACGGACAAATCTCGCGGCCTGCTCGTAATCGATTGCCACGGGCTCAGTGCAGAACAGGTGCGCGAACGCTACCCCAGGCTTTACCAATGGCTGCTGGATCGGGTAAAGCCCGAGCGCGATGTCAACAAAGACAAAGACCTGCGCGAAAAATGGTGGCTGCATCGGCGCAATAACGACGACATGCGCCGCGCCTTGGCCGGGCTACCGCGCTACATCGCCACCGTGATGACGGCCAAACACCGGATTTTTCAGTTTTTGGATGGCGCAATCCTGCCGGATCAAATGCTGGTCGTTATCGCTTTGAACGATGCCTACGCCTTGGGCGTTCTTTCCAGCCAACTGCACGCCGAATGGGCGCTGGCCACAGGTAGCACGCTGGAAGACCGCCCGCGCTACAACAAATCCCGCTGTTTTGAAACCTTCCCCTTCCCCGACGACGACACCGGCCTGACGCCCGAACTGCGCCAGCGCATCGTCCTGCTGGCCGAGCAGATCGACGCGCACCGCAAGCGCGTGCTGGGGCAGGTGGGCGCTGCGGCGGGCGATTTCGCCAGCGCAGCGCGTATGAGCCCGCCGCAGTGCCCGCCTGCCCCAGCACTACCCGCCACCGCACCGGCCCCGGCACTGCCCGCCACCACGCCAGCCGCCGCCCAGGCCCAGACCGCAACCGCCCTCACCCTCACGGGCCTGTACAACGTGCTGGCCGCCCTGCGCGAAGGCCGCCCCCTCAACGCCAAAGAAAAAGCCATCCACAGCGCCGGCCTCGTCGGCGTGCTGCGCGAACTGCACGACGAACTCGACGCCGCTGTGCTCGCCGCCTACGGCTGGGCCGACCTGGCCGCCGACATGGCCAGCGCCCCCGCCACCGAAACCCACACCAGCGCCGTCGCCCAACTGCTGCTGCGCCTGGTGCAGCTCAACACCCAGCGCGCCGCCGAAGAAGCCCAAGGCCGCGTGCGTTGGCTGCGGCCTGCGTTCCAAAATCCGCAAAAATCGCTATCAAAAACAGAGCTGCTCGCGCTCGATACGCAAGCGCCAGGGGCCAATTTGGATGATGAAAAATTGCTATCGAAAACAGAGCAACCCAAGCCCACACAGCAAACCCCCTGGCCCGCCCAACTGCCCGAGCAAGTGCGCGCCGTGGCTGCCGTGCTGGCCGCCAGCCCGGTGCCCCTGAGCTTGAGTGCCATCGAAGCCCACTTCAAAGGCCGTGGCCCCTGGAAGAAAAGCCTGCCCACGCTGCTGCAAACGCTGGAGGCCCTGGGCCGCGCCCAGTGCGTGCAGCACCAAGGCGCCAGCGCCTGGCGCGGCTGATGCGCGCAGCCAGACCGGGCCGCTACACCGCCGAATGCGAGCGCAGCCAGTCGCGCAGCGCATCGTTCATGCGCGTTTGCCAGCCAGCGCCACCGGCGCGAAACGCAGCCAGCACATCGCGGTCGATGCGAATCGCCACTTGCTCTTTGCTGCCACTGCCGGTCGGGCGGCCACGCTTTTTCAGCGCCGCCTGCAAACCCGCTTGCAACTCGGCATCGCTGGCCGGGCGGTCGTCTTCGTCCAGGCCATCCCAGACGTAATCTTGGCCTGGGGGGATGGCGCGCACAGCGGCCAGCACTTGGGCGCGGGTCAGGTCATTCGTCTTGGAGCCAGGCATCGTAAACCTCTCGTTCTTTGCTGCTTGCACGG
>NZ_JAQUAL010000151.1:0-1608 GCF_028687295.1 Simplicispira sp. | reverse complement strand
ATGTAGATGCATTTTTTATCAAACGCAAACCTGCCACGCAGCACCTGCCCCGTATAGCCAGCCAGCGCACAAAGCCCAGCGCGCGTACCATGGCGGCCCGCGCACTGCACGTTTTGCCTGAAAAAATAGGCAATCAACTCATTATTTGATAGCTGCTTTCGCTTATTCCGTAAGGCTTTGAAGCACTTTTTACTTTCATTCATGGCTGCTGCCGATTTCTCCCCCACCCCCACTCCTGACGGGCTGCCAACGCCCCACTCCGGCTCCACGCCACCCCCGCAGCGCCCACGCCCGCGCAATTGCGCCGACCTGTTCTGGTCATTCACCTGGCTGGCCTTGCAGGGCTTTGGCGGGGTGATGGCGGTGGTGCAGCGCGAGCTGGTCGAGAAAAAGCGCTGGATGACCAACGAGGAGTTTCTGGAAGAGTGGGCGGTGGCACAGGTCATGCCCGGGCCCAACGTGGTCAACCTCTCGGTGATGATTGGCGACCGCTACTTTGGCCTGCGCGGCGCGGCCGCCTCGGTGGCGGGCATGCTCACCCTGCCGCTGGTGTTGGTGCTGGCCGCAGCGCTGGTGTATGCCCACTGGGCCACGCACCCGGCGGTGGCCGGTGCGCTGCGCGGCATGGGTGCGGTGGCGGCAGGGCTGATTGCCGGCATGGGCCTGAAGCTGGCCGCCGCCCTGCGCCAGCACCCGCTGGGGCCGCTGGTGGGGGCGGTATTTGCAGCGCTCATGTTCGGCGCCATTGCCTGGCTGCGACTGCCGCTGCACTGGGTGCTTTTGCTGCTGGGCGGTGCCGTCTGCGCACTGACCTGGCGCAAGCTGGCGCCCTGAAAAACCCTGAACGCCATGCATACCATCACCTTGCAGCCCATCGACTGGCTGAACCTGTTTTTGTACTACCTGTCACTGTCGCTGCTGGCGGTGGGCGGCGCCATTTCGTTGGCGCCCGATATGCAGCGCTACCTGGTCGAGCGCAATGGCTGGCTCACCGATGTGCAGTTCAGCGCCAGCATTGCCATTGCGCAGGCCGCGCCGGGCCCCAACGTGCTGTTCATTGCCCTGCTGGGCTGGAACGTGGGCCTGAACGCGGGCGGCGCCGGTACAGGTGGCTGGGCGCTGGGACTGCTGGGGGCAGCGCTGTGCATGCTGGGCACGATGTTGCCCAGCGCCACGCTGACCTGGCTGGCCACGCGCTGGGCGCAGCGCAACAGCGAGCGGCGTGCCGTGCGCGCCTTCAAGCAGGGCATGGCGCCCATCGTGATTGGCCTGGTCATGGCCACGGCCTGGGTGCTGGGCCGCGCACAAGGCCACATCGCCACCGACTGGGCGCTGTGGTTACTGACGCTGGTGGTGGCGCTGCTGGTGTGGCGCACCCGGCTGCACTTGCTCTGGCTGCTGGGCGCTGGCGCCCTGCTGGGCGCGCTGGGCTGGGTTTGAGCTAAGGGGCGCGATGGCGACCGTCGTTGTGACGACGGCGCCCGCCCAGGCCGCACGCGCCCTCAGCCGCGCTGGCGCAGGGCCTCGTACAAGCACACGCCGCTGGCCACCGACACGTTCAGGCTCTCGACGGCGCCCTTCATGGGGATGCTGACCAGCTCATCGCAG
>NZ_JAQUAL010000015.1:0-36721 GCF_028687295.1 Simplicispira sp. | reverse complement strand
CCACGCGCTGGCGCCCTTCCAGCACGTAGCGGATTTCGGCCTCCAGCCGCCCCACTTCCGCCGTGGCCTCATAGAGCTTGGCCTGGGCCTGGTTGAGCGCATCACCCGCACCGTAGTGCGCCTGGCGCACGGTTTCGAGTTCAGATTCGACCTGGCGCAGCTCGGCCATGCGCGCTTCCAGGTCGTTGACGGCTTGCAGGCCTTCCAGACGCACTTTGTTTTGCTGCTCTTCGGCCTCGGCGCGTTTCAGAAACCACTGCTGCTGCTGTTTGAGCGTCACGCTGGCGTGCAGGGCGTGGTATTTCTGGGCAATGGCCGCCTGCGTTTCGAGTTTTTCGAGGTTGGCATTCAGCTCGCGCAGGATGTCTTCCACGCGGGTGAGATTTTCGCGGGTGTCGGAGAGGCGGTTTTCGGTTTCGCGGCGGCGCTCTTTGTATTTGGATACGCCCGCAGCCTCTTCGAGGAACAGGCGCAAATCTTCGGGGCGGCTTTCAATGATGCGGCTGATGGTGCCCTGGCCAATGATGGCGTAGGCGCGCGGCCCCAGGCCGGTGCCCAGAAACACGTCCTGCACATCGCGCCGGCGCACTGGCTGGTTGTTGATGTAGTAGCTGCTGGTGCCGTCGCGGGTGAGCACGCGCTTGACGGCAATCTCTACATATTGGTTCCACTGGCCACCGGCGCGGTGGTCTTCGTTGTCGAACACCAGCTCCACGCTGGCGCGGCTGGCACTCTTGCGCGTGGTGGTGCCGCTGAAGATCACGTCCTGCATGGACTCACCGCGCAGCTCGCTGGCTTTGCTCTCGCCCAGCACCCAGCGCACCGCATCCATGATGTTGGATTTGCCGCAGCCGTTCGGCCCCACCACGCCCACCAGTTGGCCTGGCAGCATGAAGTTGGTGGGTTCAGCGAACGACTTGAAGCCAGAGAGCTTGATGGAATTGAGACGCACGAAAGACCCTGTAACACCGCGCCGCTGGCACAGCGCCAGTGCCGGACAGTCAACGCTGCCCTGCGCGCTGCTATGCCAAACGGTTCAAGGTGCGAATGTTACCCGAGGCGTCCACCCGTTCGGACGCCTGCGGGCGTATTACCTGACGTTATGCAACCTGTCGGTGCTGCGCCGCCGTGTGCAGGCCACGGCCATGGCAGCAAGCGGCCCTGCGGCAAGGTGCCAGTTACTCACTTTTCAGGAGCTGCCAGCGCATACCAGCAAAGGGCCAGGGCCACAAAATGCTTGAAAAAATCAAGCCCACTTCGCACCCCATCAGCGGCGCTTATTTCACCAGCGCCAGCATGTCTTTGAAAGCCGGGTGCTCGCAACTGCGCAGCCACTCGAAGGCCACCATTTCCGTCGTCACCAGCTCGGCGCCCGCACCGGCCAGGCGGTCAAAAGCGGCGTCGCGGTTGCGCTCGGTGCGCGAGCTGCACGCGTCGGTCACCACCCACACGTCAAACTCGTCCTCGATCAAGTCGAGCGCGGTTTGCAGCAGGCACACATGGGCTTCGCAGCCCGCAATGACGATCAGGCCACGCTCGGGCGCCAGCGGGGCGGGCGGTTTTTGCAGGTGCTTGGGCAGGCTGCGGGCGTTGCCGCCCTGCTGGGGTTTGGCGGGCGGGCGCAGCCACTCGCCCAGGCCCTCTTCAGCAGCACTGAAATGCATTTTCGACAAGGTTTTGTCGCACAGTGCGCGCAACTGCGCATCGTTGGGGCCCAGGCGCGAGGGGTTTTGCTCGGTGCCCCACACGGGCACTTCGACCAGCTTGGCCACCTGGGCCAGGCGCAGCGCATTGGCCAGCACCAGCGGGGCTTCAAAAATGGCGGGCATGAGGCGGCTTTGGTAGTCCACCAGCACCAATTGGGATTCAGAGGCGTCAAGCAGCATGGGGGTTCTTTCTGTGAATGCGGTGAGGAATGGCCACGATTGTCGCAGCGCACGGCACTGCGTGGACAGCCGCCGCATGAAGGGCGACGCTCAGGCGTGCAGCCCTCCCAGCGCCTGCGCCAGCGCACTGGCCATGGGCACGCAGTTGCTGGGGTGGGCGACGCAGTCGGTGCTCCAGAACTGGCCCACGCCCGCCGCGTGCAGCGCTTGCAACGAGGCAGCATCGATCAGCGCATGCGTTACGGCCACATCCACCGATGCCGCGCCCGCCTGCCACAGCAGCCGCGTGGCCTGGGCCAAGGTATGGCCGGTGCTGGCCATGTCGTCCAGCAGCACCACCGCCCTGCCCTGCACGTTGACCGGCGGCAGGGCGATGGTGACGCTGCGGTCGCCGTGGCGCTCTTTGGTGCAGACGGCATGCTGTAGGCCGTGGCGCGCAGCGGCCTGCGCCACCCACTGGGCAGATTCACCATCAGGCCCCACCAACAGCGCACCGGGGCGCTGGCGCACGATCCAGTCGGCCAGCAGCGGTGCGCCACTGACCACCACGGTCTGCGCGGCAGGCACTGCCTCCTGCAAGGTGGCCACGCGGTGCAGGTGCGGGTCCACGGTCACGACGGCATCAAACAAATCGGCCAAAAAAGGGCCCACGATGCGCTGGCTCACTGCCTCGCCGGGGTGGAACGCGATGTCCTGGCGCATGTAGGCCAGGTACGGCGCCACCAACGTGAGGTGGCGCACGCCCAGGCTGCGGGCGGTGCGGGCAGCCAGCAGCAGCTCGATGAGCTTGTCGTTGGGCTGGTGCAGGCTGCGCAGCAGCACGGCACGCGCGGGCAACTGGCCCGAGGCATCCACCGGCAGCGTGAGCTTGAGTTCGCCATCGGGAAAGCGATGGCGTGCAATGGGCAGCGCGATGAGGCCTGCCGCAGCGGCCAGGCCCGCAGCGGCAGCCTGCTCGTCATCCAGGTAGAGCAGGCAGGATGGGCCTGCATCCAGCATGTGGGGGGATGCGGCCATGCTCAAAACTCCACAAACACGCGGGGCATGTCGTCCGCCGTACCAATGCGGTAGGCGCTGGCACGGGCACTGGCCTGGCGGGCAAACTCCAGGTCAGCACCATAGCCCGCATGCACGCGGTACAGCACATCGCCCTGGGCCACGGCGTCGCCCAGTTTGCACAGCAAATCCACCCCAGCGCCCTGCACCTTGGGCGCCCCGGCCAGCCGGGCAATGCGGGCGATTTGCAGGTTGTCTATGCCCGCCACTACACCGGCAGCACTGGCACACACGTCAAAACTCAGTGCGCCCAGCGGTGGGTGGTTGTGGTCAAACTCCTTGGCGCCCTGGGCGGCGATGATGGCGCGCATGCGGGCCAGCGCACGGCCCGAGTCGAGGATGTCGCGGGCAATGGCGTAACCATCGCCACCACGCACATCGGGGTCGCACTCAATCAGACGCCCGGCCAGGCGCAGGGATTTTTGCCGCAGGTCGTTGGGCGCAGACGGGTCGTTTTCGAGTACACGCATCACGTCACGCGCCTCCAGCACCGGGCCAATGCCGTTGCCGATGGGCTGGCGTCCATCGGTGATAACCACGTCCAGCGACAAGCCCAGCCGGTGCGCCACGTACTCAAACAAGCGGCGCAGGCGCTGGGCCTCGGGCATGGAGCGCACCTTGGCCGTGGGGCCAATCGGAATATCCAGCACCAGGTGCGTAGAGCCCGCCGCTATTTTTTTCGACAGGATGGATGCCACCATCTGCCCGGGCGAGTCGATGGCCAGTGGCCGCTCTACCGAGATGAGCACGTCATCAGCGGGCGAGAGTTGGGCCGTGCCACCCCAGGCCAGGCAACCGCGGTGGTCGCGCACGATGCGCTGCAACTCCTCCAGGGGCAGCTGCACATTGGCCAGCACTTCCATGGTGTCAGCGGTGCCTGCGGGCGAGGTGATGGCACGCGACGATGTTTTGGGGCACAGCATGCCGTGCGCAGCCACGATGGGCACGATCAGCATGGAGGTGCGGTTGCCCGGAATACCGCCGATGCAGTGCTTGTCCACCACCAGCGGTTCGTGCCAGTCCAGGCGCTGGCCACTGGCCACCATGGCATCCGACAGGAAAAACACCTCCTCGCGGTCGAGTTCATCGCGGTGGCAGGCGACGACAAAGGCCGTCAGCTCAATCTTGGAATAGTGGCGCTCGGCAATGTCGCGCACGATGGCGTGAAAGTCTGCGCGCGCCAGGCGCTCGCCCGAAATCTTCCGAAACAGCGCCCCCATGGATTCGGGCGGCTCGGCCTGCGACACCGCCACCATATAGCCGTTGGGCACGCCCAGCTGGGCAAACGCATCTTCCGACAGGCCCAGCTCGTTGCAGCCCACGATGCACGGATCGTCCACCACGTTCACCGTGGCCAGAACATGGCGCCCGTTGGCGCGCACATCCACCTTCGACAACGCCTGGAAGCCCTCGGCACGGTACACGGCGCAATCGCGGTGCAGGTAGGCGACGTTTTCACGCCAGGTGTCTATGGCCACGCGGCGCAGCGCCAGGCGGGACACGGGCACGGCCCCCGGTGTGGCCGTGGCAGCAGCAGTGTCCGATGCGGGCACCAAAGGGGTATCAAGGGTTTCAGCAGGCATGCGTGCAAGCCTACACCGTATTTTTTCTCAGGCCATCTGGGCAAAAACACCGGCTTGACAGGCTTTTTGCGCTAATCCCGCTCGCAGTGCGTGTTACCCTTCGCGCCCATGTCTAAATGGTTTTGCACTTTGCTGGTGGCCTGCGCCACCGCCCACGCGGCCCCTGGCTCGGCACCCTCTGACGACATGGACAAGCTCCTGGCCGACAAAGGTTTGCTCAACCAGCTCGTCGAGATCCGCCACAACGTGGCTGAAAAGGCCCAGGACAAGCTTTCTCAGGTCGGCCAAAACGTCGCCAACAGGGCGCATGACGTGGTGGATCGCACCTCTGATCTGGTGGTCACGGCCATGGGCTTTCTGGGCGTTCCCTACCGCCGTGGTGGCAACAGTGCAGAAAGCGGCTTCGATTGCAGCGGCTTTGTGCGCGCCATGTACCAGCAAACCGTGGGCCTGATGCTGCCGCGCCGCGCAGACCAGCAGGCCGCCTCCACCCAGGTCATCGACAAAAAAGAACTGCAGCCGGGCGATCTGGTGTTTTTCAACACCATGCGCCGTGCTTTCAGCCACGTCGGTATTTATGTGGGTGATGGCAAATTCATCCACTCGCCCCGCAGCGGCTCCGAAGTTCGCGTGGAAAGCATGCAAACCGCCTACTGGGCACGCCGCTTTGACGGCGCCCGTCGCGTCGCAGAAGATGGCGCAGATGCCTCACCATCCAAACCATAAAATTTGATACTTTTTGCCTTTTGGCCCTTGTGCAGTAAGCGCAAGCAGCTATCAAATCGATAGTAAAAAAGCCAGCAACGCGATGTTGCTGGCTTTTTGCTTTCAGGGGCCACAACTGGCCCTGGGCTTAACCGGCTGCGGCGGCCTCTTCGGGTTCGGCAGGCTCAGACTTGGCAGAGCGCTCCTTCTTGGGCAGGGGCTGGATGTCCAGCACCACCTCGGCGGCTTCCACGCCCTTGTCGTCGGTCTTGGTTTCGATGTCCACCGTCAGGCGGCCACCGTCTTGCAGGCGACCAAACAGCAGCTCGTCGGCCAAGGCACGGCGGATGGTGTCCTGGATCAAGCGCTGCATGGGGCGTGCGCCCATGAGCGGATCGAATCCCTTCTTGGCCAGGTGCTTGCGCAGCTTGTCGGTGAAGGTGACCTCCACCTTTTTCTCAGCCAGCTGTTGCTCCAGTTGCAGCAGGAACTTGTCCACCACGCGCAGGATGATGTTTTCGTCCAGCGCCCTGAAGCTGACGATGGCATCCAGCCGGTTGCGGAACTCGGGCGTGAACAGGCGCTTGATGTCGCCCATTTCATCACCGGCCTGGCGCGGGTTGGTGAACCCGATGGTGGCCTTGTTCATGGTCTCGGCGCCCGCGTTGGTCGTCATGATGATGATGACGTTGCGGAAGTCGGCCTTGCGCCCGTTGTTGTCCGTCAGCGTACCGTGGTCCATGACCTGCAACAGCACGTTGAAAATGTCCGGGTGCGCCTTCTCGATTTCGTCGAGCAGCAGCACGGCGTGCGGCTTCTTGGTGATGGCCTCGGTCAGCAGGCCACCCTGGTCAAAGCCGACATAGCCGGGCGGCGCGCCAATCAGGCGGCTGACGGCATGGCGCTCCATGTACTCGGACATATCAAAGCGGATCAGCTCAATACCCAGGATGTAGGCCAGCTGCTTAGCCGCTTCGGTCTTGCCCACGCCCGTGGGGCCACTGAACAAGAAAGAACCAATCGGCTTGTCGCCCTTGCCCAACCCCGAGCGCGCCATCTTGACGGCGCTGGCCAGCACTTCAAGCGCCTTGTCCTGGCCGAACACCACCGACTTGAGATCGCGCTCCAGCACTTGCAGCTTGCCACGATCGTCGTTGGAGACGTTGGCCGGGGGAATGCGGGCAATCTTGGCCACAATCTCTTCGATCTCGGTCTTGCCAATGGTTTTCTTGCGCTTGGAGGGCACCAGGATACGCTGGGCGGCCCCGGCCTCGTCGATCACGTCGATGGCCTTATCGGGCAGGTGGCGGTCGTTGATGTACTTGGCGCTGAGTTCAGCGGCCGCTTGCAGGGCGGCTGCGGCGTACTTGACGCTGTGGTGCTCTTCAAAGCGTGACTTGAGGCCCTTCAGAATGTCCACAGTTTCAGCCACCGTGGGCTCGACCACGTCCACTTTCTGGAAGCGCCGCGACAGGGCTGCATCTTTTTCAAAGATGCCACGGTATTCGGTGAACGTGGTGGCACCAATGCACTTGAGAACACCCGAGCTGAGCGCGGGCTTGAGCAAGTTGGAGGCGTCCAGCGTGCCGCCGGAGGCAGCGCCAGCCCCAATCAGCGTGTGGATTTCATCGATGAACAGCACCGCGTTGGGCTTGTCTTTGAGTGACTTGAGCACGCCCTTGAGGCGCTGCTCAAAATCGCCCCGGTACTTGGTGCCTGCCAGCAGCGCGCCCATGTCCAGCGAATAAACAGTGGCCTCGGCCAGGATTTCAGGCACATCTTTTTGCGTGATGCGCCAAGCCAAGCCCTCGGCAATGGCCGTTTTGCCCACGCCAGCCTCGCCCACCAGCAGCGGGTTATTTTTGCGGCGGCGGCACAAAATCTGGATGGTGCGCTCGACCTCGTAGTGGCGGCCAATGAGCGGATCGATCTTGCCGTCCTTGGCCAGCTGGTTGAGGTTTTGCGTGAACTGCTCCAGCGGCGAGGTTTTTTCGTTTTTCTCGCCAGTGGCGCCTTCTTCGCCCTCAGTCGGGCCTTCAGTGCCCTTGACGGGCTCGGGCGGCTCACTTTTCTTGATGCCGTGGGCGATGAAGTTGACCACGTCCAAGCGTGTCACCCCCTGCTGGTGCAGGTAGTACACGGCGTGCGAGTCCTTCTCGCCAAAAATGGCTACCAGTACGTTGGCGCCGTTGACTTCCTTTTTGCCATTGCCCGTGGACTGCACGTGCATGATGGCGCGCTGGATCACGCGCTGAAAACCCAGCGTGGGCTGGGTGTCCACTTCGTCGTTGCCAGCCACCTGCGGGGTGTTGTCCTTGATGAAGTTGGCGAGCGAAACGCGCAAATCATCGATATTGGCTGAGCATGCGCGCAACACCTCGGCTGCGCTGGGGTTATCAAGCAATGCAAGCAACAGATGCTCCACGGTAATGAACTCGTGGCGCTGCTGGCGGGCCTCTACAAAGGCCATGTGCAAGCTGACTTCCAGTTCCTGGGCAATCATGTGAACTCCTTTGTGCTTGCGGGGAAAGTGGTGACGTATGTCGGGGTGCAACGGCTGTTATTCAACAGGCTCACTCACACATTGCAATGGGTGCCCAGCCTTGTGGGCGGCTTCCAGAACCTGATCGACTTTGGTGGCGGCAATATCGCGCGAATACACGCCACACACGCCTTTGCCGTCCAAGTGGATCTTGAGCATGATCTGCGTGGCAGTTTCGCGATCCTTGCTAAAAAATTCCTGCAAAACCACGATCACGAACTCCATGGGCGTGTAGTCGTCGTTGAGCATGAGCACCTGGTACATCTGCGGCGGCTTGGCTTTTTGCGGCAGCCGCTCCAGTACGACCGAACCGCCGTCGTCCGGCACGGGCCGCTGCACAGCGGGCGCGGGGGGAGAGGATGGGGGTTGTGTTGCCATGAAATTCATTCTAGCGATGCGCGCGTGTTGGCGCTGTAAAAGGGAATCTGCAAAAACTACTCGTAAACGATGGTAGCCACGCCATCGCCCGCCTGCCCGGCCCAGGCAGCCAGGGCTGCATCGGTGGGAAAGGTGCGGTGTGCGTCGCTCAACTGCACTTCGGCCTTGGCCGCACCCTGCGCTGCCATGCACTGAACAGCCAGGCGCAACCGCAGTCCGTGCTGTAGCGACTCGCCATGCCCGGTAGTCTCGTTTTTACAAGGGTGCTGTCTCAGCGTCTGGGCAATATCGGGCAGCTTGTCGCCCACCACCAGGTACAGGTATTTGCCAAACCGGCAGCGCGCTGTGGCCAGATCCATCACCTGCTGGACGATAAAGCGTGCCTCAAACCCGTTGCGTCCGGGTTGCAGGCGGCCACTGACGATGACCAGTTCATCTTCCTGTAGCAAATCGCGGTAAGTGTTGATAACCGCCTCGCTGGCCGAAGCTTCAACGCGCGCCGAGGTATCGTCCAGCACAAAAATACCTTGCTTTCCACGCATGCCATTGACCACGCGAAAACCGCCGACGATACCGGCAATGGTCTGGGTATCGCGGGTATCGGTCAGGTCGCTGATGCGGGTGCGCACAAAACGCCTTACCTCGCGCTCCACCTCGTCGAACAGGTGGCCAGACAGGTAAAAACCCAGCGCAGGTTTCTCGTAAGTCAGGCGCTCCTTTACCCCCCAGGGCGCGATGGCAACCAGATCGGGTTCTTCGGTGCTGGAGCCGTGGGTGTCTTCACCCCCCATATCGAAGAGGCCGCCTTGGTTGGCATTGGCTAACGTCGCAGTGGCAAAGTCAAAAGCCCGGTCAATCGAGGCTGACAACGCCGCGCGGTTGGGCTCGACGGCATCAAAGGCCCCCGCCTTGATGAGCGCATCCACCGTGCGCTTGTTGATTTTGCTGCGTTCCACACGCACGCAAAAATCAAACAGGCTCTTGAACGGCCCGCGGGTACTGCCCTGCGGGCCATCGCCACGTCCCTCGCGCGCCGCCACGATCGCCTCGATAGCGGCCTGCCCCGTGCCCTTGACAGCCCCCAGCCCGTAACGAATGACCTTATCGGACACCGGCTCGAAACGGTAGTTACCGCTGTTCACGTCAGGGGGCTCAAAGCGGATGGCAAAGTTTTTCTGCGCGTCTTCCAGCAACACCTTGAGCTTGTCGGTATCGTCCATTTCGACGGTCATGTTGGCGCAGAAGAACTCGGCGGTGTAGTGCACCTTGAGCCAGCCCGTGTGGTATGCCAGCAGCGAGTACGCAGCAGCGTGCGACTTGTTGAAGCCGTACCCGGCAAACTTCTCCATCAGGTCAAAAACCTCGTCGGCTTTCTCCTGGCTGATGTCATTCTTGGCGGCCCCGGCGCGGAAGATGGCACGGTGCTCGGCCATTTCTTCGGCTTTTTTCTTGCCCATGGCGCGGCGCAGCATATCGGCGCCGCCCAGCGAGTAGCCGCCCAGAATCTGCGCCGTCTGCATCACCTGCTCTTGGTACACCATGATGCCGTAGGTCTCGGACAGCATTTCGGCCACCAACGGGTGCGGGTACTCGACGGGCTCTTTGCCGTGCTTGCGGTTCACAAAGCTCGGGATCAGGTCCATCGGGCCGGGACGGTACAGCGCGTTCAGGGCGATCAGGTCTTCCAGCCGCGAGGGCCGCGCCTCCTTGAGCATGCCCTGCATGCCACGGCTTTCAAACTGGAACACTGCTTCGGTTTTTCCTTCCGAAAACAGGCGGTACGTGGCCACGTCGTCCAGGGCGATATTCTCGAAAGCAAAATTTTCCTGCCCCGGGTGGCGCTGCATGATGAACTCGCGCGCAATTTCCAGGATGGTCAGCGTCGCCAGGCCCAAGAAGTCGAACTTGACTAGGCCAATGGCTTCCACATCGTCCTTGTCGTACTGGCTCACCGCCGACTCGCTGCCGGGCTGCTGGTAGAGCGGACAAAAATCAGTAAGCTTGCCTGGTGCGATCAGCACACCGCCCGCGTGCATGCCGATGTTGCGTGTCATGCCTTCGAGCTTTTGCGCCAGCGCCAGCAGGGTTTTGACTTCGTCTTCTTTCTCCAGGCGTTCTGCCAGCACAGGCTCGACCTCAATGGCCCCGGCAATGGTGATGTGCTGGCCCGGCTTGTTCGGAATGAGCTTGCTGATGCCGTCACAAAAGGTGTAGCTCATGTCCAGCACCCGGCCTACGTCGCGGATGGCGGCGCGCGCGGCCATGGTGCCGAAGGTGGCAATCTGGCTGACGGCATTCTTGCCGTATTTGTCTTTCACGTAGTCGATCACGCGGTCGCGGTTGGACTGGCAAAAGTCGATGTCGAAGTCAGGCATCGAGACACGTTCGGGGTTCAAAAAACGCTCGAACAGCAGGTTGTATTCCAGCGGATCCAGATCTGTGATCTTCAGGGCATAGGCCACCAGCGACCCGGCACCAGAACCGCGCCCCGGCCCCACGGGGCAGCCATTGTTTTTCGCCCACTGGATAAAGTCGCCCACAATCAGGAAGTACCCCGGAAAACCCATCTTGAGAATGGTGGCCAGCTCGAATTCCAGCCGCTCCACGTAGCGCGGGCGCTGCGCCTGGCGCTTGGCCTCATCGGGGTAGAGGTGCAGCAGGCGCTCGTTCAGGCCCTCATGGGAGACGTACCGAAAATAATCTTCCACCGAGAGAATTTCGCCATTGACCGGCGGGATGGGAAAGTTGGGCAACTGCGGCTTGCCCAGCACCAGCGTCAGGCTACAGCGCCGGGCGATCTCTACCGTATTGGCCAGCGCCGAGGGCACATCAGCAAACAAGGCCTGCATTTGCACCGATGATTTGAAATACTGCTCCCGGGTAAAACGGCGCACGCGGCGCTGGTTGCCCAGAATTTCGCCCTCGGCAATGCACACGCGGGCCTCGTGGGCCTCGTAGTCGTCTTCGGTAAAAAACTGCACTGGGTGCGTCGCCACCACGGGCAATTTCAGGCGTGCTGCCAGTTGCACCGCGGACACCACATGGGCCTCATCGTCGGGGCGGCCAGCGCGCTGTATCTCCAGGTAAAAACGGTGTTCAAACAGATTCGCCAGCCGCTGCGCCAGCTGCTCTGCACCAGCCTCATCGCCACGCACCAAAGCCTGCCCTACAGGCCCGGCTTGTGCCCCTGACAAAGCAATCAGCCCCGCACCCAGCTCTTGCAGCCAGGCCCAGGTACACACAGCTTGTGACTTGATCTGGTTGCTTGTCCAGGCACGGGCCAACAGCTCCGACAGATTCAGGTAGCCCTGGTGGCTTTGCACCAGCAGCACCATGCGCGAAGGCGCTGCGGTGCCCTCACCCTCCAGCACAATTTCTGCCCCAAGCACGGGCTTGACGCCTTTGCCGCGTGCTTCTTTATAGAACTTGATGGCACCAAACAGGTTATTGAAATCCGTGATGGCCAGCGCAGGCTGGCCGTCGGCGGCGGCGGCTTTGACCACCTCGTCGATACGGTTGGTGCCGTCAATGACGGAAAACTCGGTGTGCAGGCGCAAATGAACAAACATGGGCGCCATTGTAGAAACCATGGCCCTCTGCCGTCCGCGAGGCACTGGGGTACGGCGCCAGCCATCGCTGCCCTGCGCGTTCCTGCCACCATTACAATGCCCTGCCCCGGCCAGTCCTTCCATGGCACTTGGCCGCCCCAGACACCCATGCCTCTTATTGCCAGAAAGCCGCCCGCCATGCTGCGTTCGCCCTATGCGATTTTTCCTTCCCTGCTGGTTGCCAGCGCGCTGCTGGCAGGCTGCTCCAGCACCCCTGAGGACAAAACCGCAGGCTGGTCCACCGACCGCATCTACGCCGAGGCCCGCGACGAAATGGGCAGCGGCGGTTACGACAAAGCCGTCCCCCTGTTTGAAAAGCTTGAAGGCCGTGCCGCTGGCACACCGCTGGCACAGCAAGCACAGCTGGACAAAGCCTACGCCCAATACAAAAGCGGCAGCAAAGCACAGGCCATCGCTACGCTGGACCGGTTCATGAAGCTGCATCCCGCCAGCCCGGCACTGGACTACGCCCTCTACCTCAAAGGCCTGATCAACTTCAACGATGACCTGGGGATGTTCTCTTGGGTATCGCGCCAGGATTTGTCAGAGCGCGACCAAAAAGCCGCCAAAGATTCATTTGAAGCCTTCCGCGAGCTGAGCACACGCTTTCCCGAGTCTCGCTACGCCCAGGATGCGCGCCAGCGCATGACCTACATCGTCAACTCCCTGGCGCAGTACGAGGTACATGTGGCGCGCTACTACTTCCAGCGCGGAGCTTACGTCGCAGCCATTGGCCGGGCCCAGAACGCACTGGCAGACTACCAGGCCGTGCCAGCCCTGGAAGAGGCGCTCTACATCCTCATCCAATCCTACGACGCCCTGGGCATGACCCAGCTGCGCGATGACGCACGCCGTGTCATGGATGCCTCCTACCCCCAAAGCACCTATCTCACGCATGGTTTCAAAAACAAGCAAGAGCCGTGGTGGAAAGTATGGTGAGTACAGGGCATGTCCAAAGCATTTCGCCTCACAGCTTCCACCGGAATCCACAAGGGTGACCGCGACTACCAGCAAGACCAAGTAGCTTTGCTGGCGCACCAACGCTACAACGGCTGCGTTCTCGGTGTGCTGGCCGATGGCATGGGTGGGCGCAGCGGTGGCCGCAAAGCCTCCGACCAAGTGATGATGACGGCGCGCCAGCTCTTTGAGCGCTACTCCCCCGACCACGACGACGCAGCCACTGTTCTCAAGAACATGGTGCAAGAAGCACACATCGTGATCCGGATGACTGCCATCTCCGCAGAGCAAGAACCCCACAGCACCATTGCGGCGTTTCTGATCAATCCACGCGGCGACTGCCACTGGGTTCACTCAGGCGACTCGCGCATCTACCACTTCAGAAACGGTGCCATGGTGCAGCGCACCCTGGACCACTCCTATGTCCAGGCGTTGGTAGACCGGGGCGAAATCACCGAAGCCGAAGCCAACAACCACCCCCACTCCAACATCCTGGTCGGCTGCCTGGGCGCAGAAAGCGACCCGCCCATCGCCACCCACCTGATCTCGCAACTCCAGCCCGGCGATGTGCTCATGGCTTGCAGCGATGGCGTGTGGCACTACTTCTCGCCTGCTGAGCTGGCGTCAGTGGTGGAATCCCTCACGCCGCGCGAAGCCACCGAATTCCTGATCGACAAAGCCCGTGGTCGCGCCCGCGGCGGGGGCGACAATCTCTCTCTGGTGATCGTGAAAATCGAGGTGCTGGAAGAGCCGAAAAAGCCCCTCTCCATGCCTTTCCCCCCGCGCTAGGCGCAGGGCACGTGTGGCATCACGTCAGGCCGGTATCCACCACACGGCGTTCCAGCGCCAGAAACTCCTTGGACTGCATCTCATTGAGGCGCGACACCGTTCGCGGAAACTCGTGCGCCAGCGGGCCTTCGGTGTAGAGCTGCTCAGGCGGCACCGCTGCCGACACAATGAGTTTGACGCGCCGGTCGTACAGCACATCTACCAGCCAGGTAAAGCGCCGCGCGGGCGACGCCATACTGACCGGCATGTACGGCACACCCGACAGCATCACGGTATGGAACTGGTTGGCGATTTCCAGGTAATCGTTTTGCGATCGTGGGCCACCGCACAGCTCTTTGAAGTCGAACCAGACCACACCGCCCGCTTTGCGCCGGGCACGCAGCTCGCGGGCCTCGATGTGCAGCACCGGGTCTTCGTCGTGGATTTCAGCCAGCTGGTCGAAAGCCTGTGCCATCTCCGCATCAGCCTGCGCGCCCAATGGCGTGTGGTAGAGCCGCACATGCTCGAGCGTGCGGCGGCGGTAGTCGGTGCCGTTGTCCACGTTGATGACTTCCATGCGCTGGTTGAGCAGCGCAATGGCAGGCAGGATGCGGTCGCGGTGCAGCCCGTTGGGGTACAGGCCGTTGGGCTCAAAATTGGAGGTGGTGACAAAACCCACGCCATTCTCAAACAGCGCCACCAGCAGGCGGTGCAGGATCATGGCATCGGTGATGTCGGCCACGTGGAACTCATCAAAGCAGATGAGCTTGTAGCGTTTGGCAATGCGCGCACCCAGCACATCCAGCGGGTTTTGCGTACCCTGCAAGCCTGCCAGCTCGCGGTGAACTTCGCGCATGAACTCATGAAAGTGCAGGCGCACCTTGCGCTTGAGCGGTACGGCGTCGAAAAAGCACTCCATGAGAAAGCTCTTGCCGCGCCCCACGCCGCCATACATATAGACGCCCTTGGGGATGTCCGGGCGAATGAGCAGTTTTTTCAGCGCATTGGAGCGGCGTGCTTTGTATACCGCCCACTCATCGGCGCAGCGCTGCAACGCCTGTACGGCACGCAGTTGGGCAGGATCGCTCTGGAAGCCTTTGGCGGCGAGTTCGGCCTCATAGGCCTGGGTGACGGAAACAGACAACGCAGCGCCTTTCTGCTATAAAAAACAGAGCTACTAGCGCCCACCACATGGGCGCTAGAGCCACTTTTTACCTTGATTTCTATCAGAAATTCAGGGTGCGCTTGTCCACGGCCAAGGCTGCTTCCTTGGTCGCTTCCGACAGCGAGGGGTGGGCGTGGCAGATGCGGGCGATGTCTTCGGCGCTGGCCTTGAACTCCATGGCCACCACGGCTTCAGAGATCAGTTCAGAGGCCATCGGGCCCACAATGTGGACACCCAGGATTTCGTCGGTAGCGGCATCGGCCAAGAACTTCACCATGCCGGTGGTGTCACCCAGCGCACGGGCGCGGCCATTGGCCAGGAACGGGAAGGTGCCGGCCTTGTATTTGACGCCGTCGGCCTTGAGCTGCTGCTCGGTGCGGCCCACCCACGCAATTTCGGGGCTGGTGTAAATCACCCAGGGAACGGTATTGAAGTTGACATGGCCGTGCTGGCCCGCAATGCGTTCGGCCACAGCCACGCCTTCTTCTTCGGCCTTGTGCGCCAGCATCGGGCCACGCACCACGTCACCCACCGCCCACACGCCGGGCAGGTTGGTCTTGCAGTCGCCATCAACCACAATCGCGCCGCGCTCGTCCAGTTGCAGGCCGACAGCTTCGGCGTTCAGGCCGTTGGTGTTGGGCACGCGGCCAATCGACACGATGAGCTTGTCGGCGTCCAGCGTCTGGGCTTCGCCCTTGGCGTTGGTGTAGGCGATGGAGACGCCCTTTTTGCCGTTCTTGATATCGCCAACCTTCACGCCCAGTTCAATCTTCAGGCCCTGCTTGTCGAAGGCTTTTTTGGCTTCTTTGGCGATTTGCTCGTCCACGGCGCCGAGGAAGGTGGGCAAACCTTCGAGGATCGTGACATCGGCACCCAGACGGCGCCAGACCGAACCCATTTCCAGGCCAATCACGCCCGAACCAATCAGTGCCAGCTTTTTCGGCACAGCACCGATGCGCAGCGCGCCGTCGTTGGACAGCACGTTTTCTTCGTCAAATGGCGTTCCAGGCAAGGCGCGCGCGTTGGAGCCAGTCGCAACGATGACTTGTTTGGCCACCAGGGTTTCAGGCTTGTCGCCAGCCACTTGCACTTCATAGCCACCTTCCACTGCTTTGGCAAAGGAGCCGCGACCATGGAAGAAGCTGACCTTGTTCTTTTTGAACAGGTACAGGATGCCGTCGTTGTTCTGTTTCACGACGTTGTCCTTGCGGGCAATCATCTTGGCCACGTCCATCTTCACGTCTTTGGCGCTGATGCCATGCTCGGCAAAGTGGTGGTTGGCGTGGTCAAAGTGTTCGGACGATTGCAGCAGCGCCTTGGACGGGATGCAGCCCACGTTGGTGCAGGTGCCACCGGGTGCGGGGCCGCCCTTGTCGTTCTTCCATTCGTCGATACAGGCGACGTTGAAACCCAGCTGGGCAGCACGGATGGCGGCAATGTAGCCACCGGGGCCAGCGCCGATCACGACAACATCAAATGCTTTGCTCATAAAAATCTTTCTCAATCGGTTGCAAAAAAACCCACCGATGGGCGCCAGCACAAGCCGGGCCACATGGGTGGGTCAATCCATCAGGGTTTAGATGTCAAACAGCAGGCGCGAGGGGTCTTCCAGCGCTTCCTTCATCGCGACCAGGCCCAGCACGGCTTCGCGGCCATCAATGATGCGGTGGTCGTAGGACATGGCCAGGTAGTTCATCGGGCGGATGACGATTTGGCCGTTTTCCACCACAGCGCGGTCCTTGGTGGCGTGAACGCCCAGAATGGCCGATTGCGGTGGGTTGATGATGGGCGTGGACAGCATGGAGCCGAAGGTGCCACCGTTGGAGATGGAGAAGGTGCCGCCGGTCATTTCTTCAATGCCCAGCTTGCCTTCTTGGGCCTTCTTGCCGAATTCGGCAATTTTCTTCTCGATGTCGGCAAAGCTCATCTGGTCGGCGTTGCGCAAAATCGGCACCACCAGACCACGGGGCGAACCGACAGCAATACCGATGTCGAAGTAGCCGTGGTAGACGATGTCGTTGCCATCCACCGACGCATTCAGCACCGGGAACTTCTTCAGCGCATGCACCGCCGCCTTGACGAAGAAGCTCATGAAGCCGATTTTGACACCGTGCTCTTTGCTGAAGGCGTCTTGGAACTTCTTGCGCATTTCCATCACCGGGGCCATGTTCACTTCGTTGAACGTGGTCAGGATGGCGTTGGTGGACTGCGATTGCAGCAGGCGCTCGGCCACACGGGCGCGCAGACGGCTCATGGGCACGCGCTGCTCGGGGCGGTCGCCCAGGTTTTGCACTGCAGGCGCTGCCACTTGGGGCAAAGATTTGGCTGGAACGCCCGTGGGGATTGCGCTAGCAGCTACAACTTTAGTAGCGCGAGCAGCCACAGCACCCAGCACATCGCCCTTGGTCACACGGCCATCTTTGCCCGTACCCGTGACGGCGGACACCGACAGGTTGTTGTCAGCCAGCAGCTTGGCGGCGGCAGGCATGGCCACGTCACCCTTGGATGCAGCAGCAGGGGCAGCCACTGCCGCAGCGGCCACGGCAGCCGCAGCGGCTGCGGGCGCAGCAGCGACGGCACCCGCAGTGGCTTCGGTGTCGATCTTGGCAATGAGTTGCTCGGCCACCACGGTGGCGCCATCGCCCTGGATGATCTCTGCCAACACGCCAGCAGCCGGTGCAGGCACCTCCAGCACGACCTTGTCGGTCTCGATCTCGATCAGGATTTCGTCGATGGCGACAGCCTCGCCGGCCTTCTTTTTCCAGGTCAGCATGGTGGCTTCGGCCACGGATTCGGACAGTTGCGGAACTTTGACTTCTACGATAGCCATTTGAATTCTTTCGGAAAGGGGGTTCTGTTCTGGATTCGGGTTGCTGGCCTTACTTGGTCAGTACAAAACCCTTGAGCTTGCCAAAGGCGCCGTCCACCAGTGCCTTTTGTTGTTCCTGGTGCAGGTGCGAGTAACCCACGGCAGGCGATGCCGAGGCTGCACGACCGGAGTAACCCAGTTTCTGGCCATCCAGCATGTTCTCGTGGATGTTGTGCTGGATGAAGAACCAGGCGCCCTGGTTTTGCGGCTCGTCCTGGCACCACACGATGTCGGTGGCGTTGGGGTACTTCTTCAGCTCGGCAGCAAAAGCCTTGTGCGGGAAGGGGTACAGCTGCTCGACGCGGATGATGGCCACATCGTCCAGCTCTTTTTCTTCGCGCTTCTTGACCAGGTCGTAATAGACCTTGCCCGAGCAGGCTATGACACGCTTGACCTTGTCGTCCTTGAGCGCTTTGCTCTCGGGAATGACGGTCTGGAACGCACCCTTGGTGAACTCGGACAGCGGCGACGTTGCATCCTTGTTGCGCAGCAGCGACTTGGGCGTGAAGATGATCAGCGGCTTGCGCAGATCGCGCACCATCTGGCGGCGCAGCACATGGAAAATCTGGCTGGCCGTGGTGGGCTGCACGATTTGCATGTTGGTATCCGCAGCCAACTGCATGAAGCGTTCCAGACGTGCCGAGCTGTGCTCAGGGCCCTGGCCTTCGTAGCCGTGGGGCAGCATCAGCGTCAGGCCGTTGGCGCGGCCCCACTTCACTTCGCCAGAGGCAATGAACTGGTCAATCACCACCTGGGCGCCGTTGGCAAAGTCGCCGAACTGCGCTTCCCAGATCACCATGGTGTTGGGATCAGAACCGGCATAGCCGTATTCAAAGCCCAGCACAGCCTCTTCAGAGAGGATGGAGTCGATGACGACGAACGGTGCCTGGTTATCGGCCACGTTTTGCAGGGGCACGTAGGTGCCGGTGTCCCATTTTTCGCGATTTTGATCGTGAATCACGGCGTGGCGGTGCGTGAAGGTGCCACGGCCACAGTCTTCGCCCGACAGGCGCACTGGGTAGCCACTGGCCACCAGCGAAGCAAAAGCCATGCTTTCACCCATGCCCCAGTCCACGTTGGTCTCGCCCCGGCCCATTGCGGCGCGATCGTCATAGACTTTCTTGACGAGTTGGTGCGGTGTGACGGTATCGGGGATGGTGGTGAGCTTTTCGGACAGGCGTTTCCACTCGGTCAAGGGGATGGCGGTATCACCCGCATCTGTCCACTTCTTGCCCACGAAGGGAGACCAATCGACCGCATACTTGCTCTTGAAGTTGGTCAGCACCGGATCAACAGTGTGCTTGCCCGCATCCATGGCGGCGCGATAGGCTTTGGCCATATCGTCACCCAGCGTGGCACCCAGACCTTGGGCGGCGAGCTTGTCTGCGTAGAGCTTGCGGGTTCCGGGGTGGGCCGCAATCTTCTTGTACATCAGCGGCTGGGTCAGGCTGGGAGTGTCTTGCTCGTTATGGCCCAGCTTGCGGAAGCAGGTGATGTCCACCACCACGTCCTGGCGGAATTCCATGCGGAACTCCAGCGCCAGCTGCGTGGCCAGCACTACAGCTTCAGGATCGTCGCCATTGACGTGCAGCACGGGAGCTTCGACCATCTTGACGATGTCGGTGCAATACACAGTCGAGCGCATGTCGCGCGGATCCGAAGTGGTAAAACCAATCTGGTTATTGATGATGATGTGTACCGTGCCGCCCGTGGTGTAACCACGGGTTTGCGCCAAGGCCAGGGTTTCCTGGTTGACACCTTGGCCGCCAAAAGCAGAGTCGCCATGCACCAGCACCGGCAACACTTGGCTGCCCTTGGGGTCGGCGCGGCGATCCATGCGGGCGCGCACGGAACCTTCCACCACCGGGTTCACGATTTCCAGGTGCGAAGGGTTGAACGCCAGCGACAGATGCACCGGGCCACCTGCGGTGGACACGTCAGAGCTGAAGCCTTGGTGGTATTTGACGTCACCGGCAGGCAAATCTTCGGGAGCGGTGTGCTCAAACTCGGCGAACAGGTCAGCAGGCATTTTGCCCAGCGAGTTCACCAAAACGTTCAGGCGACCACGGTGGGCCATACCGATCACAATCTCCTGCACGCCCTTGCTGCCTGCCGACTGGATGAGCTCATCCATGGAGGCAATAAAACTCTCGCCGCCTTCGAGCGAAAAGCGCTTTTGGCCCACATACTTGGTGTGCAGGTAACGCTCCAGACCCTCGGCAGCCGTCAGGCGATCAAGAATGTGCTTCTTCTTTTCTGCACCAAAATTGGGCTTGCTGCGAATGCTTTCAAGCTTTTGCTGCCACCAGCGCTTTTGTGCCTGGTCGCTGGTGTACATGTACTCGGCGCCCAAGGTACCGCAGTAGGTTTCGCGCAGCGCATTGAGCAGCTCGCGCAGGGGCATCTTGTCTTTGCCGAAGAAAGTGTTGCTGGTATCAAACACAGTCTCTTGGTCGGCATCGCTGAAACCGTAGAACGACGGCTCCAGTTCAGGAATGGCAGGGCGCTCGGTGCGCTTGAGTGGATCAAGGTCTGCCCAACGCTGACCGACATTGCGGTAGGCGGCAATGAGTTGCTGCACTGCGGTGCGCTTGCGGCCCATTTCGGCGTCGGCACTGGCAACCACCACTTTGGTGCCGCCAGCTTTGGCACGTTCGGCAAATGCATTGACTACTGGAAGGTGGGGCACATCTTTGGCGTTGGAACCATCGACTGCGGGAACATGCTGCAGCGCATCGAAATAATCGCGCCAGCTGTCGGGGACACTGCCTGGATTAGCCAGGTAGTTCTCATACATCTCTTCGACATAAGGCGCATTGCCGCCGAAAAGGTAAGTGTTGCCTTGGTAGGCTTGATAGACGGATGTCTTATCGCTCATATTCCGCTGACCTCAGCTTTCCTGGAGAAAGCATTAGCTGGTTTAAGAAACCTTCCGCGACACGGCTGAACCGATTGGCGGATGCGACTGTGGCTGGGGAAGGGCCTAGGGTACGGCCAGCATTGTGCCACTGAAAGTGCTCCCATGCGGCACGAAAAATGCCCATCTGGCATGCCTGCACTTCTGCGCGCACCATCGTGCAACTCGCTTACATTGGCTTTATTGCACAGCACAACACTTTTATATGACCTCGCCATCTCCACAGAACAAAACCTTCCTGTTGCTACTGGTTGCAGTGTCGTTGGCATTTGCAGCCATCCTGTGGCCTTTTTATGAAGCGGTTTTCTGGGGCGTCGTGCTGGCCATTCTTTTTTCACCACTGCATCGGCGCCTGCTGTTGCGCATGCCACGCAGGCACAATCTGGCGGCGCTGGCCACTTTGGTGCTGTGTCTGATCGTAGTGATTCTTCCCATGACGCTGCTGAGCATTTCACTGATTCAGGAAGCCACTCACATTTATGACAGGCTGCGATCAGGGCAACTGAATGTGGGCGATTATTTTCAGCAAATCATCGCCGCACTGCCCTACTGGGCATTGGAGTTGCTGAACCGACTGGAACTGACCAGCATGGCAGCACTACAGCAAAAACTCTCCACCATTGCCGTGCAAGGCAGCCAACTGATTGCCACGCGCGCGCTCAACATTGGTCAAAATACTTTTCAGTTCCTGATCAGCCTTGGGATCATGCTGTACCTGCTGTTTTTCCTGCTTCGCGATGGCGCCGCATTGGCCATCAGAGTGCGCAATGCTGTTCCACTGGAGGAAGCACACAAGCGCGATCTGAGCCAAAAGTTCACCACAGTAATCCGTGCCACCGTCAAAGGCAACATTGTGGTGGCCGCTTCACAAGGGCTGCTGGGCGGCTTCATCTTTTGGGCGTTGGGCATTCAGGGGCCTGTGCTTTGGGGGGTTCTCATGGCATTTTTATCATTGCTACCAGCTGTCGGAGCCGGGCTGATATGGGTTCCTGTGGCCATTTATTTTTTTGCTACCGGCGCACTCTGGCAGGCCGTCACACTCACTGCATTTGGCGTTTTCGTCATAGGCTTGGTAGACAATATTCTTCGCCCTGTTCTGGTGGGCAAAGACACCAAAATGCCAGACTATGTGGTGCTGATTTCCACGCTGGGCGGGATGGCGCTCTTCGGTTTGAATGGATTTGTCATCGGCCCCGTGATTGCAGCGTTGTTCATGGCGACATGGGATCTCTTTGCGCCAAAAACACCAACGTGAAAACAATCAACCTGCGTGGTGCGCTGCGCACAACAACAGCCCAATACGCCCGCGAATTGGATTGAAGCGCATGATGGAATAAACAATGAATATCGTGATCCTCGATGACTACCAGGACGCTGTGCGCAAGCTTCACTGCGCCAGCCGCCTGGACGCTTACACCGCCAAGGTGTACACCAACACGGTCAAAGGCTTGGGACAGTTGTCAGTGCGACTGAAAGATGCCGACATCATCGTCCTGGTGCGTGAGCGCACACAAATCACCCGCCAGCTGATAGAAAAGCTGCCACGCCTGCGCATGATTGCCCAAACCGGCAAGGTCGGCAACCATGTGGATGTGCTGGCATGTACTGAGCACGGTGTGGCTGTGGCCGAAGGCGTAGGCTCACCGGTAGCCCCCGCAGAGCTGACCTGGGCGCTGATCATGGCCGCCATGCGGCGCCTGCCACAGTACATCTCCAACCTCAAGCACGGGGCCTGGCAACAATCTGGCCTCAAATCGGGCTCCATGCCACCTAATTTTGGTATTGGCACCGTTTTGCGTGGCAAAACCTTGGGCATCTGGGGCTACGGAAAAATTGGTCAGATTGTGGCGGGCTATGGCCGGGCGTTCGGCATGAATGTGCGTATCTGGGGCCGCGAAGCCTCCCGCGCCAAAGCACTGACCGACGGATTCCAAGTTGCCAGCACCCGCGAAGAATTTTTTGCACAGTGCGATGTGGTGTCGCTGCATTTGCGGCTCTGTGAAGAAACACACGGCAGCATCACCCTCGAAGATCTCTCCTGCATGAAGCCGACGGCGCTGCTGGTCAACACATCGCGGGCAGAACTGCTGGAGCCTGATGCATTGATTACAGCGCTCAATCGGGGACGCCCCGGCATGGGCGCTGTGGATGTTTTTGAGAGTGAGCCTATTTTGCAAGGCCATGCACTGCTCAGGCTGGAGAACTGCGTCTGCACACCACATATCGGTTATGTGGAGCAAGACAGTTACGAGTTGTATTTCGGGGCAGCATTTGATAATGTGGTGAACTACATCAAAGGCACCCCCACCAACATCGTCAACCCGGGGGCGTTGCAGGTACGCCGCTGACCTGACTGCGGATTTCAGTGGCCATGCTGTGCTCAGCCAATTCATCGGCCACGGCCTCCCCAACCACTTGCCGCACAACCGACTCCACCTCTTCGCGCAGCCTCGGCAGCACGGATCTCGTCTGCTCTTGCACTACGGTGGCGATGGCATCGCGCAGACGCTGATCCAAAGACACATCCACGCGCTGCATGATGCAATGAACCAGACGCTCTTCCAATCCCGGGGGCAGTGCAGCGGGCAGCAATGCCGCCACAGGGACAGGAGCCTGCGCTGCCAAGACCACAGGCTGTACAGGCAATTCAATGGGATCAGGCACCACTTCGGTCAGGGTGGGTACAAAACGAGGGGGTGCTTTAGGGTGCTTGACCATTTCAGAACTCCTTGAGCACCAGATCGTGGCGCACGATGGTATGCCCGCTCTGGGCGTATTGGCGCCAGCGTATGCGGGCACATTGCCGGTCGGCGTCGTCGTGGGCGGCGACCACTTCGATCAGACGCTCAAAAAGCGTGTAGCCCTGCGGCACCGCATCACCCAGGTTCAGTAACACCTCACGGTGTCTGGCCTGACGCGGATCGGTCAGCAGCAACACGGGCGATGCCTCCAGCAGTTCTGGCGCATCCTGCACTGTGCAATGGGCAACAAAATCTTGCGGCGCCATGTGCCACAGCATTTTGTCCAAGGACACCAGCGTGTCTGGTGCCCCCGTGATGACCAGCCGCTTGTCAAGGCACACCATTTTCCGCGCGAACCGGCAGGCATATGCCAGCTTGTCTGGCGCATTGAAATGGAAAGCAACTTCGGTCATGCCTGGCGATCACCTCACTCAGGTACGCCGTGCGCTGACCGCCTTGGCGCGGGGCGCACGCGCCGGCTTGGGAGCTGGCACAGGAACCGCAGCACACTCTGGCTGTCCTTCTGGCGCAGCTGCCGCATCGACCAGGTATTGCAGCAGCAAAGCCACCGGACGCCCTGTTGCCCCCTTGGCAGAGCCCCCCTTCCAGGCGGTGCCAGCGATATCCAGATGCGCCCAAGGCCACTCGCCAACAAACCGTTGCAAAAATTTGGCTGCCGTGATGGAGCCTGCTGGCCGACCCGCTACGTTGGCCACATCGGCAAAATTGCTTTTCAGGCCCTCAGCGTAATCCTCGTCCAGCGGCAGGCGCCAGCACGGGTCTTGCGCCGCTTCACCAGCAGCCAGCAAAGCGGCGGCCAATGCCTCGTCACTGGAAAACAGACCGCTGCGCACGCCGCCCAGGGCAATCACACAAGCACCAGTCAGGGTGGCAATGTCCACCACGGCTGCGGGCTTCAAGCGTGCGGCATAGGTCAGCGCATCGCACAGCACCAGACGGCCTTCAGCATCGGTGTTGAGGATTTCAATGGTCTGGCCGCTCATGCTGGTGACCACGTCGCCAGGCTTGATGGCGCGGCCATCAGGCATGTTTTCACAGGCAGGAATCAAACCCACCACGTTGATGGCCGGCTGCAGTTCGGCCAGCGCGCGGAACACGCCCAGCACGCTGGCGGCACCGCACATATCGAACTTCATTTCGTCCATTTCAGCCGCTGGCTTGATGGAGATGCCACCGGTGTCAAACGTGATGCCCTTGCCCACCAGCACCACTGGAGGCTGGGATTTTGCAGCGCCGTTGTAGCGCAGTTCAATGAAACGCAACTCTTCCTCAGAACCACGCGCCACCGCCATGAAGGCCCCCATGCCCAGCTTGGCCACGTCGGCAGGCCCCATCACCTTGCACTGCACGCCGGGGTGCTTGGCCAGTTCTTTGGCCGCCGCCGCCAGCAGCGTAGGCGTGGCATGGTTGGCGGGGCGGTTGCCCCATTCACGCGCCAGCTCTACGCCCACGGCAGTGGCAACGCTGCGCGCAAAAGCGTCAGCGACTGCAGTGGCGTCCTCCACACCCAGCACCACACGGTTGAGCGTGCGCGCCTCAGCCTTGGGCTTGGTGGCGGTGTAGACATAGCTCACCTGCGACACCGCCATCACCGCAGCGGCCACCGCACCCGCATCGGCCGCACCCGCAAAACAAACCACCGCACGCTTGACCGTGCCGGTAAAGGCACCGGCCAACGGGTGTAGCGCCTGGCGCACGGCAGCCGCCTTGCCTGTGCCGATTCCGGCTAGCACCACACGGCGCGCCGCCACAGTGGGCACCTGGTAGCAATGCAGATTTTTCCCCGGCTTGGTCTGCAGATCTCCACTGTGCAAGGCCTGCGCCACCAGCGCCGAGAGTGCATCCTGGCCTGGGGCAAAGCCTTCAGGCACCAGCAAAACCAGCAAATCACATTTTTCTGTCACGGCTGCGGACAGGGTGAGCGACTTCAAATCAAAGTTCATAATGGCCCTTTTCGTTCGAGCCAATGTTATTCGATTCATCCATTCGCAAGGAGCTGGCGCGCAGCTTCGGCGCGACCCTGGTGGTGCTGGTCACGGTGGTCATGACCATGATGCTGATCCGCACCCTCGGCCAGGCCTCGCGCGGCAGCGTCAGCCCCTCTGACGTGATGCTCGTGATGGGCTTTACCGTACTGGGCCAGCTGCCTACCATCCTGAGCCTGAGCCTATTTGTCTCCATTGTCGGCACCCTCTCGCGCATGTACCGTGACAGCGAAATGGTCATCTGGTTTGCCAGTGGCCGCGGGCTGCTCAGCTTGCTGGCACCGCTGCTGCGTTTTTCCTGGCCCGTGATGCTGGTGATTGCGTTGCTCTCGCTGCTGGTGTGGCCCTGGGCCAACCAGCAAATCGACCAGCTCAAACAGCAATATGAGCAGCGCAGCGACATTGACCGCATCGCGCCCGGCGAGTTTCAAGAATCAGCCAATGGCACACGCGTTTTTTTCATCGACAAAAACAGTGCCGCAGGTGAAACCGCCAGCGACGTCTTTGTGGCCGTGACCGAGCCCAAGGGGGAATCTGTCATCTCTGCCCGCAGCGCCCGCGTGGAGGTGCGTGATGGCGAGCGCTTTGTGGTGTTGAGCAACGGCCAGCGCATGGAGTCCGGCGGGGACAAACCCGGCACCAAAATCAGTGCCTTCGATGAATACGGCACCCGCATTGGCACAGCCCCTATCGCCATCTCGGACGAGGGCTCCGTGAAGACGCGCAGCACGCCTGATTTGCTGGGCCAGGCGTCGCCCATGGCCCAGGCGGAGCTGGGCTGGCGTATCGGCCTGGCGTTTGCCGCCCTGAATTTTGTGCTGCTCGCACTGGCGCTGGCCAGCGTCAATCCGCGTGCCAGCAGCAGCAACAACATGGTGTTTGCACTGCTCACCTTCATCGTTTATTACAACCTGCTGACGCTGGGCCAAAGCTGGGTGGGCTCGGGCAAGATGGGGCTGGTGCCTTTTCTGGCCCTGTTGCACGGCGGAACGCTGGTCTTTGCGCTGCTGCTGCTCAGCGCCCGGCACCACCACTGGAGCCCGCGCCAATGGTGGCAACGCAGGAGCGCCGCATGAAAACCATTCGCCGACTCATACACCGCGAAGTCATTGCCGCCGTCGGTTTTGTGACGCTGGGCTTTTTGGCCCTGTTCTTCTTTTTTGATCTGGTCGATGAGCTGCGCTGGGTGGGGCGCTATCCAGCAGGCGCGTATGGCCTGCCCCATGCCCTGTTGTTTGTCACGCTGGCGTTGCCCAGCCACCTCTACGAGTTGCTGCCCATCACGGTACTGATCGGCACGATTTTCGTCATGGCCCGGTTGGCACAAAGCTCGGAATTCACCATCATGCGCACCAGCGGCCTGGGGCCCTGGCGGGCCTTGCACACCTTGTTGGCGGTGGGCGGTTTTTTTGTGCTGCTGACATTTGCCGTGGGCGACTACCTGGCGCCCATGTCAGACCGCGCAGCACAACTGGTCAAGGCCCGCTACCAAGGCCGTCTGACCACGGGCGCCACCGGTGCCTGGCTGAAAGAGCGCCAGGGCGATCACTCTTTTGCCGTCAATGTGCGCGCTATCGGGCCCGACGGCGGCATGCTGGGCGTGCGCATTTTTGAATTTGATGGCCAAGGCCGCCTGGCATCACGCACCCAGGCCGACAGCGCACAATTTGGCAAAGATGGTGCCTGGCACCTGGCGCAAGTACAAAACAGCACCTTCCACACTGAAAAAGCCAACAGCCCCGCCCGCGTCGAAAAAATCGTCCTGCCAGAGTGGAACTGGCCCACGCAGATCAGCGCTGACATGGTGGCCGCTGCCGTGCTCAAACCCGATCGCATGGCCACCATCGACCTGTTCCAGTACGTGCGCCACCTTGAAGCCAACGGCCAGGCCGCCCAGCGCTACGAAATCGAATTCTGGCGCAAGGTGTTCTACCCCTTGAGCTGCCTGGTGATGGTGGTGCTGGCGCTGCCTTTTGCCTACCTGCACTTTCGCGCCGGGGGCATCACCGGCTATATGTTTGGCGGCGTCATGGCAGGTATCAGCTTTTTCCTGCTGAACAACGTGTTTGGCTTTGTGGGTAACCTGCAAAACTGGTCGCCGTGGATCACGGCAGCCGCCCCCGGACTCATCTACTCCCTGCTGTCACTGGCCGCCTTTGGCTGGCTGGTGCTGCGGCGCTAACGCCATGACCACCCTGCCCCCACCGCCACAACATGGCGTGATCTTGTTTGCCCACGGCTCGCGCGACCCCCAGTGGCGGGCGCCCATCGAAGCGGTGCGCCAGCACATCGCACGCCACCAGCCCCAGGTGCTGACCTGCTGCGCCTACCTGGAGCTGTGCGAGCCCGATCTGGCCCAGGCCACGCGCGACCTGCTGGCCCAGGGTGCGGCCAGCATCACCATCACGCCCATGTTTCTGGGCACCGGCAAGCACGCCCGCGAAGACCTGCCCCAGCTGATGGCCGCCCTGCGCGCGCAGCACCCCCAGGTGCAGTTCACCGTGCAACAGGCCATTGGCGAAGACCCGCGCATGACCGCCCTCATGGCCGACATCGCCTGCACGCCAGCGCACACCAGCAGCTGACGCCGCCCTGCGCAACCCCACCGCTGGTGGCTGCGCGCTGCACAGACCGTGTCGAGCCCGGCTCTTTAGACGCCTGAGCGATAATGATGCAACTCTTTAGCTGCATTCAGGCATGAACCTCCACCAATTTCGCTTCGTGCAAGAAGCCGCCCGCCGCAACCTCAATCTGACCGAGGCGGCCAAGGCGCTGCACACCTCGCAGCCCGGCGTCTCCAAAGCCATCATTGAGCTCGAAGGTGAGCTGGGCGTGGAGATTTTTGCCCGCCACGGCAAGCGCCTCAAGCGCATCACCGAGCCAGGCCAGCATGTGCTGCGCAGCATCGAACTCATCATGCGCGAGGTCAGCAACTTGAAGCGCATCGGCGAGCAGTTCAGCGCCCAGGACAACGGCACCCTCAGCATTGCCACCACCCACACCCAGGCGCGCTACGTGCTGCCCGTGCCGGTGGCCAAACTGCGCGAGGCGTACCCCAAGGTCAACGTCAGCCTGCACCAGACCACCCCCGACCAGGTGGCGCGCATGGTGATCGACGAGGTGGCCGAGATCGGCATGGCCACCGAATCCCTGGCCGATTACCCCGAGCTGGTCACCCTGCCCTGCTACGAATGGGAGCATGTACTGGTGCTGCCCCCCGGCCACCCGCTGGCGCAAAAAGAACGCATCAGCCTGGAAGACATAGCGCACGAAGCGCTGATCACCTACCACCCCTCGTTCACCGGGCGCGGCAAGATCGACGCTGCCTTTGCCGCACGCCGCCTGCAACCGCGCATCGCCCTGGAGGCCATCGACTCCGACGTCATCAAGACCTACGTGCGCCTGGGGCTGGGCATTGGCATCGTGGCCGAAATGGCCATGCGCGACGACCCTGTGGGCGACCTGCTGGTGCGCCCCGTGGGCCACCTGTTTGGCCAGAGCGTGGCGCGCGTGGCTTTCAAACGTGGTGCCTACCTGCGCAACTTTGTCTATAAATTTGCCGAACTCATCAGCGACCGCCTCAGCCGCGACCTGGTGGCCCGCGCCATGACCGGGCATGTCAACGACTACGAACTCTGATTTCCGCCCCCTCTTGCACCACGCCATGACCGAACGCACCCCCGCCCTTGTCAGCCGCCTGCCCCAGGTGGGCACCACCATCTTCAGCGTGATGTCTGCGCTGGCCGCGCAATGCGGCGCCGTCAACCTGGGCCAGGGCTTTCCTGACTTTGACTGCGACAGCGCCTTGCTTGATGCGGTGGGCCAGGCCATGCGCGCCGGGCACAACCAGTACGCGCCCATGGCCGGCGTACCTGCCTTGCGCCAGGCAGTTGCTACCAAAATAGAAGCTACTCACGCCCGCCCCTATTGCACTGAGGCCGAAATCACCATCACCGCCGGGGCCACGCAGGCCATTTTGACGGCCATTTTGGCCATCGTGCATCCGGGCGATGAAGTCATCGTGCTCGACCCCTGCTACGACAGCTATGTGCCCAACATCGCGCTGGCGGGCGGCGTGGCGGTGCGTGTGCCGCTCACGCCGGGCACCTTCCGGCCCGACTTCGACAAAATCAGCGCCGCCATCACACCCCGCACGCGCGCCATCATCATCAACAGCCCGCACAACCCCAGCGCCACCACCTGGAGCGAGGGCGACATGCGCCAGCTGCAAGACCTGCTGGCGCACACCGATATCCTGCTCATCAGCGACGAGGTCTATGAGCACATGGTGTTCGACGGCGCCACGCACCAGAGCGCCGCCCGCTTTGACGGTCTGGCCGCGCGCGCCTTCATCGTCTCCAGCTTTGGCAAGACCTTCCACGTCACCGGCTGGAAGGTGGGCACCGTGGCCGCACCCGCACCGCTGATGGCGGAGTTCCGCAAAGTCCACCAGTTCAACGTCTTCAGCGTGAACACGCCCATGCAGCATGGGCTGGCGCACTACCTGCAAGACCCCGCGCCTTACCTGCAACTGAGCGCCTTCTACCAGGCCAAGCGCGACCTGTTCCGCCAAGGCCTGGAGGGCTCGCGTCTGCGCCTGCTGCCCGCCACGGGCACCTACTTCCAGTGCGTGGACATCTCGGCCGTGAGCGACCTGAGCGAAGCCGATTTTTGCCAATGGCTGACGCGCGAAGTGGGCGTGGCCGCCATCCCGCTGTCGGCATTTTATGGCGACGGCTTTGACCAGCGCGTGGTGCGTTTTTGCTTTGCCAAGCAAGACGACACGCTGCGCGCCGCCATCGAGCGGCTGCGCAAACTCTGAGCGCGGCGCCCGCGTCCCTGCCCGCTACAGCAGCGGCAGCGGCGCAGGCGCAATCACCCCGCCCGCCTCCAGTAGCTGCGTGATCTGCGCTTCGGGCACCGGGCGCGAGAGCAAATAGCCTTGGAACTCGTCGCAGCCCTGGTAGCGCAAAAAGTCAAACTGCGCCTGCGTCTCCACGCCCTCGGCCACCACGGTTTTGCGCAGGCTTTTGCCCAGCGAGATGGCGGCGCGGGCAATCATGGCCACCTCTTCTTCGTGCTCCAGGCCCGTCACCAAAGAGCGGTCGAGCTTGATGGTGTCCAGCGGAAACCGGCGCAAATAGCTCAGTGACGAGTAGCCCGTGCCAAAGTCGTCCATGGCCAGGCCCACGCCCAGGGCCTTGAAGTCGCTCAGGATGGCCACGGCGCGCTCGCTGTCGCCCAGAAACACCGACTCGGTGATCTCCAGCTCCACCTGGCTGGACGGCATCTCGGCCTCGCGCAGCAGGCCAGCGATGTGCGCCACGATGTCGTGGCTCAAAAACAGCTGCGGCGAGAGGTTCAGCGCCAGGCGCAGCGGCACCGCGCGCGCATGGTTCCAGCGGCGTGCGGCGGCCAGCGCACGGCGCACGATGGCGGTGGTCAGCGGCAGGATCAGCCCGGTTTCTTCGGCAATCGGGATGAAGCGGTCGGGCCCGACGGCGCCCAGCTCGGGGTGGAACCAGCGCGCCAGTGCCTCCACGCCGACGATGCGGCGGCGGTGGTCCACCTTGGGCTGGTAATGCACATCAAAGCCGCCATGGTCCAGCGCGCTGCGCATGGCGGCCTCCAGGTGCAGGCGCTCGTCGGCTTGGCGGTTGAGCTCGCGGGTAAAAAACTGGAAGTTGTTGCGCCCCCGGTCTTTGGCAGCGTACATGGCCACATCGGCGTGTTTGAGCAGTTGCTGCGCATCATCGCCATCGCTGGGAAACATGGCCACGCCCAGGCTGGCGCCCACCTGAAACTCGCGCCCATTGAGCACAATGGGGCGGCCAATGTCTTGCAGCATCCGCTCCAGCAGGGAGATGACGCTGCTGGTGCGGTAGTGGTCGTTGATGACCAGCACGAACTCGTCGCCGCCCAGCCGCGCCACGGTGTCGCCACTGCGCAGGCAGCCCGTCAGGCGCGCAGCCACCTCCTTGAGCAACTCATCGCCCGCCGCATGGCCCAGGCTGTCGTTGATGAACTTGAAGTTGTCCAGGTCGATGAACACCAGCGCCAGGTAGTAGCCCATGCGCGTAGCACGCGCTATGCCTTGCGCGATGCGGTCGTTCAGCAACACCCGGTTGGGCAGGCCCGTGAGCAGGTCGTGGTTGGCCTGGCGCTCCAGCTGCTCCTGGTAGTGGCGCCGCTCGGAAATATCCTGCACCGTGCCCTCGTAGCACAAAAATTCGCCCTGCGGGCCGCGCACGACATGGGCGTTTTCGGAGATCCAGATGCGCGTGCCATCGCGCCGATGCACCTCGGATTCAAAATTGAGCACCTGCCCTTGCGCCTTCATGAGCCGGTGAAACACCTCGCGCCGCCCGGCCTTGACGTAAAGCCGCCGGTCGATGTCCGACAGGTCGGCCATCAGCGCGGCGGGCGTGTCGTAGCCGTAAATGCGCGCCAGCGCCGGGTTGGCGGCCAGGTAGTGGCCATCGCGCGAAGTCTGAAAAATGCCCTCGCTGGCGTGCTCGAAGATGTGGCGGTAGCGCAGCTCGGCGTGCTCCAGCGCCTCCAACGTGGCCTGGCGCTGGGTGATGTCCTCGACAAAGCCTTCCAGCACCAGCACATCCTGCTCATCGCACACGGCCACGCCGCGCTCGGCCACATGGCGCGTTTGCCCCGACAAGGTGGTAATGCGGTACTGCACGGCAAAGCGCTGCCCGCTGGCCACGGCGCTTTGGATGACCTCGCGCACCCGCAAGCGGTCATCGGGGTGGGTGATGTACTCCCACGACACGCCCGTGCATCCGAGCAACTGCGCCGGTGCATAGCCTGTAAGGTCGGCACAGCCCTGGCTGACAAACACCATCGTCCAGTGGGCATCGTTGAGGCAGCGGTAGGCCATGCCTTCGAGGTTGTTGACCAGCGTGTCCAGCACGCGGGAGCGGTTGACGATTTCCGTCGATAACAAACTGGCGCGGCGATGGCGCGGGGCGGAAAAAGGCACAAAAAAACCTCTGGCATGGGATGGATCAGACAAGCAAGCACCATGCCCAATGCAGACCACACCGCACCAGCCCGTGCCGCACCTTTCCGGGGCATAAAAAATGCTATTGATTAAATAGCTGCAAGCGCTTTATGCACAAGGCTTAGCGGCCTATTTGGCATCAAATTTCAGGCCCGAAGGACAGCGTTTTGCCACCCCGACAGCCTATCGAATGCACCAAACAGGTGCTGATGGATGCCTGGCCTGCGGGTTGATCAATCCCCTTTAGATAGCTGCTCGCGCTTATCCCGCAAGGGCCGTACCCGGCACCGCAGCCGCAGCCACCAGCCGCTGCGTGTAGGGGTGCTGCGGCGCATCGAGCACCTGGGCGACGGTGCCGTGTTCGACGATGGCGCCGTCTTTCATCACCAGCACCTGGTGCGCCATGGCGCGGATCACATCCACATCGTGGGTGATGAGCACATAGCTCAGGCCCTTGCCGCGTTGCAGGCCTTGCAGCAGCGCCAGCACCTGCTGCTGGATGGTGACGTCCAGCGCGCTGGTGGGCTCGTCCAGCACCAGCACCTGCGGCTGCACGATGAGCGCGCGCGCAATCGCCAGGCGCTGGCGCTGCCCACCAGAAAACTCGTGCGGGTAGCGCGCCAGCAGGCCGGGAAACTGCGCCTCGCTCAAGCCCACCTCGGCCAGCGCCGCCTCAACGCGCACGCGCCGCTGCGCGGGCGGCAGCGCAGGCTCGTGCACGCACAGCCCTTCGCCGACGATTTCTTCCACCGTCAGGCGCGGCGACAACGACGAGAACGGGTCTTGGAACACCACCTGCACTTTGCGGCGCAGCTGCTGGTTGGCGGGCGTGTTGCGCGCAGCAGGCTGCTGCCAGCCCTGCCCAGCCACCGTGAGCTGACCGCCATAGGGCAGCAGGCCCAAAATGGCCTGCGCCAACGTCGATTTGCCCGAGCCCGACTCGCCCACCACGCCCAGCGTCTGGCCCGCCAGCAATTGCAGGCTGGCGCCCTGCACGGCGACGAATTCGCCTTTTTTGAACCAGCCGCGCAGGCCCGGCAGCGGCGTGGGGTAGACCACGCGCAGGGCCTCGGTCTGCAAGACCAGCGGTGTGCCGGGCGCTGGCGCGTCCTCGACCACATCGCGCCGGGGCTGGCTGGCCATGAGGCGCTGGGTGTAGGGGTGCTGCGGCGCGCGGAACACCTCGGCCACGCGGCCCTGCTCGACCAGCACGCCCTGCTCCATCACGGCCACGCGGTCGGCAAAGCGGCGCACCAGGTTCAGGTCGTGGGTGATGAGCAGCACGGCCATGCCCGACTGGCGTTGCAAATCCGACAGCAGATCGAGAATCTGGCCGCGCAGCGTCACATCCAATGCGGTGGTGGGCTCGTCGGCGAGCAAGAGCGCGGGTTCGCTGGCCAGGGCCATGGCGATCATGGCGCGCTGGCGCTGGCCGCCGCTCAGTTGGTGCGGAAAGCTGTTGGCACGGCGCTCGGGCTCGGGGATGCCGGTTTTTGCTATCAATTCAATAGCTTCTTGCGCAGACTGGGCGGGCGTTAGCGCCTTTTTTAGCTCCAAAACCTCAGTGATTTGCTGGCCGATGGTCATGAGCGGGTTCAGCGCCGTCATCGGCTCCTGAAACACCATGGCGATGTCGCCGCCACGCACGCCGCGCATTTCGCGCTCTGAGAGTGATAGCAGATCGCGCCCGCGCAGCAAGGCTTTGCCGCTGATGTTGGCATCACCCGCCAGGCGCAGCAGGCTCAGGGCGGTGATGGTTTTGCCCGAGCCCGATTCGCCCACCAGCGCCAGCTTTTCACCGGGAGCGATAGAAAAATGGACGCCGCGCACCACGGCCTTGGCACCAAAGTGGACGGACAGATCCTGCACGTCCAGCAATGGGTCGGCAGGCATTTCCTCTCCAGTCATGTAAGTAACGTTCATTGCGATGCTTTGCGGGGGTCGAGGGCGTCGCGCAGCGCGTCGCCCATGAAGGTGAGCAGCAGCAGCGTGACCACCAGCACGGCAAAGGTGGACAGCGAAATCCACCACGCGTCGATGTTGTTCTTGCCCTGGCTGAGCAGCTCGCCCAGGCTGGGGGTGCCCGGCGGCACGCCCAGGCCCAGAAAATCGAGCGACGTCAGCGCCAGAATCGCCGCGCTCATGCGAAACGGCAAGAACGTCACCACGGGCGTCAAACTGTTGGGCAGGATGTGGCGCCAGATGATCTGCGCGTTGCCCACGCCCAGCGCGCGCGCGGCTTTCACATAATCGAGCTGGCGGTTGCGCAAAAATTCGGCGCGCACATAGTCACTCAACCCCATCCAGCCAAACAGCGAGAGCAGCACCAGCAGCAGCGCAATGCTGGGCGCCAGCACGGCGCTGAAGATGATGAGCAGATACAGCTCGGGCATGGAGCCCCAGATTTCGATGAAGCGCTGAAACGCCAGATCCGTCTTGCCGCCAAAAAACCCCTGGATGGCCCCTGCCACCACGCCCAGCAGCACGCCGGTGAAGGTGAGCGCCAGCGCAAACAGCACGCTGACGCGAAAGCCGTAGAGCAGCTGCGCCAGCAGGTCGCGCCCCCGGTCGTCGGTGCCCAGCCAGTTGGCCTTTGAGGGCGCCGACGGGTTGGGCGCCTGGGCAAAGTAGTTCAGCGTGTTTGGCCCATAGCGGTTGACGGTGTAGAGCGCCCAGTTGCTGCCCGCGCTCAGGCGCTCCTGGATGAACGGGTCGAGGTAATCGGTGGGCGTGGCAAAGTCGCCGCCAAAGGTGGTTTCGGGGTAGTCCTTGAGCAGCGGGAAATAGGTCTGCCCCTGGTAGCGCACGACCAGCGGGCGCTCGCTGCTGACCAGCTCGGCGCACAGGCTCAGCAGCACCAGCGCGCAAAAGGCGATCAGGCTCCAGTAGCCCAGCCGGTTGCGCCGAAAGCGCAGCCAGGCGCGGCGCGAGGGGGACAGGGAGGCTGGCGCGGAAGCTGCGGTCGGCACAGTGGCGACAACGGCAGCACGGTGTGTAGCAGTGGTATCCATGTCTTGCGCCTTACCCGGCATCACGCTGCAGGAGGGCTTTGCTGTATTGCAAAAACTCATCCAGGTGTTTTTCGATGATGGCGACGGTGATGGGCAGTTGCAGCGCCTTGTAATCGTGGACAGCAATATTGCGAAAACCGACCATGCGCTGCAAACCCTGGGCCAGCGGCAGCTCAATACGGCCTGCCTGGGCCAGCAAGGCAAACACATCGCGCGCACTTTGCGGCACACCCAGACGCTCACGCCGGATCAGGTGCTGGCCCATGTCCAGAGCGGCCTCGCAGGCGCGTTGGATGTTCAAAATGGCCGCATCCTGGCGCGTGAAATTGCTGGCAAAACTGGCCGGATCGCTGAAATACTCTTCACGCGCCCGCGCTACGCAGCGCTCAATGGTCGCGGCTTTGTTGATCAACACGTCATCCGCCATACACGCTTCCTCGCTCCTGGATATCGGCCAGCAGACCGGCCCGCGCCGTATCCAGCGCGGTTTTTTCGCTCAGGATGGCACTCTCGAACAGCGCCGCCTGCGCATCACGCGCCCACCAGCGCTGGCCGGTGGTAATGATCTGGTACTGCATCACCGTGGATGCTGCGCGCAAGTCCAGCAAATCAACGTCGCAACCGGCCACGTCGGCCAGGTCACCTGACAGGCTCCACAGCAGCAAAGGGTCAGCGTAGCCCTCCACCAGTACGGCCAGATCCAGGTCGCTTTCAGGCCCCGCCGTACCTTGCACACGGCTGCCAAAACCGTAGATGGCAAGCAGTCCCGGCAGCGGCGATTGCAGCGCAGGGACAATGCGCTCCACCACCTCGGGCGTCACTGGAGGTTGCATGGGCATGAATGTCCTTCAATCAAACTTGACACGCGGGTCCACCCACACATAGCAAAGGTCAGAAATCAGCTTGGTCACCAGGCCGATCAGCGTGAACAAGTACAGCGTGCCCAGCACCACCGGGTAGTCGCGCCGGATCACGCTCTCGTAACTGAGCAGGCCCAGGCCGTCGAGGGAAAACAGCGTCTCGATCAAGAGCGAGCCCGCGAAGAACGCGCCGATGAACGCCGCCGGAAAGCCCGTGATGATGGGAATCAGCGCATTGCGGAACACGTGCTTCCAGAGCACCTGGCGCTCAGACAAGCCCTTGGCGCGCGCCGTCAGCACGTACTGCTTGCGGATTTCTTCGAGGAAGGCGTTCTTGGTCAGCATGGCTGTCACGGCAAAGCTGCCCAGCACCATGGCGGTGATGGGCAAGGTGATGTGCCACAAATAATCGACGATGCGCGCACCCCAGGTCAGCTCTTCCCAGTTGGCCGACGTCAGGCCGCGCAGCGGAAACCACTGCAACTGCCCGCCGAACACCACCAGCAGCGCCACGCCCAGTACAAAGCCCGGAATGGCGTAGCCCACCAGAATGAGCAGCGTGGTCACCAGGTCAAAGCGCGAACCGGCGCGCACCGCCTTGGCCACGCCCAGCGGCACGGCCACCAGGTAGCTGATGAAAAACGTCCACATCCC